>JAHDDQ010000132.1 GCA_020629275.1 Tenacibaculum sp.
ACAGAATATTTCATTTGATCAGCCAGATGAAAAGATGGCATACTTCACCTTAAAAGTAAATGATTATAATGGTATTGGAAAGGTGAAAATTAATGCAACTTCAGGAAGTGCTAAAGCAACTTACGAAGTGGAAATTGATGTATTAAATCCAAACCCTGTAACTACGGAAGTGAAAGATTTAGTACTTAAATCAAACGAAACTGGGGAATTAAATTTTACCACATTTGGGACTAAAGGAACCAATGAAGCGAGTGTAGAGTTTTCTACATTACCTCCAATGAATTTTACTAGACGTTTATCGTATTTAATTCAGTATCCACACGGATGTATTGAGCAAACCACTTCAAGCGCATTTCCACAGTTATACTTAACAGATATATTTGAATTATCTAATGAAAGAAGTTTTTCAATACAAAGAAATATAAAAGCTACAATTCAGCGGTTGTCTAATTTTCAACTTTCAAATGGAGGTTTATCTTATTGGCAAGGAGGAACAAAAGCTAATGAGTGGGGAACATCATATGCAGGACATTTCATGTTAGAAGCAGCTAAAAAAGGATATGTGCTACCAATTGGATTCAAATCAAAATGGATTGCTTATCAGAAGAAAGCTTCACGAAACTGGAGAAATAATTCATCGTATTACAATAATGCTTTCACACAAGCTTACAGATTATATACCTTAAGTCTAGCAAATACTCCAGACTTAGCCTCTATGAATAGATTAAGAGAGACTTCAGGAATTTCTAACCAAGCAAAAATGCGCTTAGCAAGTGCTTATGCTTTGGCTGGAAAAAAATCCATAAGCCTATCTATTTTAAAAACATTAAAGCCAGAGAGAAATTATGTGCGATATTATTCGAATTATGGTTCAAAAAACCGTAATAAAGCAATGGCTTTAGAAACGTACTCATTACTGAAAGATGAGGTTAAAGCCATAAAATTAGCAAGAGAAATAGCAGAAGTATTATCAAGCGAACAGTGGATGAGTACTCAAACAACATCATATTGTTTATTGGCAATGTCAGGTTACGCATTACAAAATGGGAAGAGTGCCGGAATTACAACCGACTATGCGCTAAATTCTAAAGCAAAAGTTACTAAAAGTACATCAAAATCGTTAATGTTAGTTGATTTAAAAGATATTAACACTTCAAACGGACTAAAAATAACTAATAAAAATAGTGGTGTAGTTTATATTCGCTTATTTAATAAAGGAGTTTTACCAGTAGGAGAGGAGAAGACGATTCAAAAGAACCTTGAAGTATATGTAACGTACAAGTCCAAAGATGGAGATAAAATTGATCCATCAAAATTAACACAAGGAACAAATTTTGTTGCAGAGGTTTCAATAGGAAATACGACTGATGAAAAGATTGATAACATAGCATTAACTCAATTCATACCTTCAGGTTGGGAAATTATCAATACTCGATTTACAGATTTTGGGAATAACACGTCATCATCGTCAGTAGATTATACTGATATTAGAGATGCAAGTGTAAGTAATTATTTTACATTGAAGCAATATGGGAATAAAAAGTTTAGAATACTTTTAAATGCTTCATATTTAGGTAAGTATTATTTACCTGGGGTACAAGCTGAAGCAATGTATGATAACAATTATGTGGCCAGAACAAAAGGACAATGGATTGAAGTCGTTAAGTAAAAAAATCGTAAATGACGTTCATACTTTTTTTGATATTAGTAGTTCCATTATTTTTTATAATCATTAAAGTCTTGAAAAATAATGGAATTACCAATAATACCCTTCGTATTGCACTAACATTATTATCAACACTTATTATTAGTCTTGTAATTTATTACATAGCTCTATTTGCACTACTTTATTTTTTTGCAGATGAACAAACAGACCTATTTTAAAAATAAAAACAACCATTATAACATGTACAAATCAATTAAGTATGCACTGGCAGTGTATACGATACTTTTGAGTTTATGTAGCAGTTGTTCTTCAAAAGAAAAAACAGATGAGGAGTTATTAGCTCTAGATAAGAAAGAGTTGGTAAAAAGTCTAGATTCATACAAAGTTTTTCCTTACAAATTTGGAAAAATTCTAATACGATCATCTATTGAAAAAGATACAATTTCAACAGAATTTAGATCGTTTAAAAAAGATATTGATAGACTTTCTAGTAAGCTACTAAGTCATAATATAGAAGAACCAAAAAAATTATCATTACTCGATTATATAAGCATATATCGTGATTATAAGAAAATGGAAAGTTTTGTAATGAAAACAGATGAGGATATGTTTCCAACTGTTATTGATGCATTAAACATTGCTTATGGAGATTCGATACGCAAGAAAAGACCGTATTATACTGGTATACAAAAGGAAATGATTCAGAATCTTGAACATTCTGTATTAAGTGCTATCGTTATTTTGAGTAAAGATATAGGCAAAGAAATTTCTTTGTATGAATGCTCAAAAACTAATCCTGATTTGCTACCAGATTCAGAAATAAAAACATTATTACAATATTTTAGAGGATTTTTATTTTTTGAAAAAGGGCTATATTATTTATCAGAAGATGAAATTTCTAGGAATATAACTTGGCTTAATAATAATAAAGGAATTCCGCTGCCCTACACAAGAGCACTTTTTCAATGGGGAAATTTTAATAATGAACAAACACATACGGGAATTCATGCACTAAACCATCTATTCAGAGCTTTTGATAGATTAATGATGAATCGCGAAATAGACGAAAAACGTTCTTTAGAAGATTTTGAAATTTTCTTAAAAGATGCTAATACAATAGGTTTAAATAATGAAATAACTTGGGCTATAGAAACGTATTTGTACATCAAAAATGAGAAGAAAGAAAATGCAATAGCATCACTTCAAAAGCTAAAAAATAGCGAATTACTTTCATCTAAGGAAAAATTAAAAATAGAAGAATCAATTATTTATCTCAAAGAAAGAGAATCAGGAAGTATACTGAATAAAGTTTACGATAAGTATTTTCTAAGTAAAATTGCTACTAAGTATATGTTTTCTGTGCTTGCTAAGGTAGAATGGAAGAAAATAATGAAAGAGAACGACGTACCATATGTAGATGAAATGTTTGTAGTGATAGATAATGTACGTTTCATGCTAAATCAACTACAGTTATATATGAGTGCAGAAGGTATTAAAGAAGCAGGAAAAAATATAAAAGACGAAGGAAGTAAACTTTTTGATAAAGCGAAAGACTTATTAAAGTAAAAAAAATGACTGAAAACGAAGCATTTATAGTTGAATCAATTTTTAATCAAGTTAGAATGGGTTTTTTGTCCATATCTAGTATTAAGGAAAATATTATAGAGGAGATTGAAGATAATGAATTTGAGGATGAAATCTCAGAAGATTGGGCTTATGAAGTTATAGATAAGGAGTATAATAAATTGTTAAAAGAAAGTAGTAATTGGAAGCGACCAACGGATACTGAAAAGTTAATAATAGCCTTCGATGAATTGTGTTCAAAAAATATAATAGCATTGCATAATGCAGGGTTTACAAATAGTGATGGAGAGTATGAAGTAGTTGAAGTGGAGAGAAGTTTACGAGCGCATAAAATAACTTCCGAAGGGTATTGTTTTTATCATGAACAAGACTTATCACGTGCAATTATGCCCGATAATCCAAGTTTATATCTTTCGTTCCAAAAAGTTGATAATTCAGATGAAGGCGTTACGTTAAATATAGGTAGAAAAGTTACTGATGTCTTGAGGAAAAATGGATTTGAAGTAGTATGGAATGAGGATGTTAATAGAAAAATATTGATTAAAAATTTCAAGTGGCAATATAGGTTTGATGAAACGAGTAGAGATCTACAGAATTATGACAAAGTAGTTGAATTAATGTTGAAAAGTAAATCAGTAACAACAGAGAGTAACGATAAAAAGTATTTGGAATAAAATCAAAAAAAATATTAAATAATTTAACCGTAAACTATTATATCTTAGTTAAAGTGTACGGTAACACGTTAAGATTTTAAGATTGAAAGCGCACACCATAAGTATTAATTAGCAGTTGTAGTTCAACTACATTTTCGATGACACGCTATTAAGTGCGGTTTTGATCATTTGTATCCATTCCCATATTTCTTCGGGAGTTTCAAAGTACTGATTAGCTTCTTTAGCTATGGTATTTAATAGATAAACATCATTACTTTTGAGAGTATCTAATGCTTCTTCGGTTTTTAGTATCACTTCATGTGGGTTATTATCTGTAAACAAAAACACTACTTCTTTATCAGTTAATCCATCAAGATCAGCATCAGGAAAATAGCCAGCAAAAAAATCGAAAAGAAGCGGATTGGTATCTTGTAATTTCATCATAAGTAACGAAAATATATAAATAAACATTAAAAAACAATGTAGTTAAAATCTAACACTATTGTTTTTTAATGTTTGATTTGAAGTTAAAATTAGTTAGGATAAGCAGTTAAGATTTTATATCCGTAGCCAGAGCAGTTTCTTCTTTCCAAAACAACTCTGAATTTTCTTGTACTGTAAGGTCTAGAAGCTCCTCTTTTTAAAACTTTCCCAATATTTTTTCTATGGCTATAGTCCAGCACTAATCTGGAACCACCACTTCCGTTCAACCAATTATTTACACGACTACTGTTCCTAGTAATAGCATTGTAAATAACTTGACCAGCCTGATTTAATTCATAAAAAGTACTGGCAGCACTAATTCTACTTGTATTTAAACGATTTCGTAAATAAGCATCAGATTTTGCAATGTGACGCTCGATTGTGTGTCCACCACAGTTTTCATGTGTTATTAAAAAGCCAGATCCACCTCTTTCACTATATTGGAAATTGTCAGCTTCAATCTTTTCTTCTGAAAGTATTGTACTTTCGGGTGCTTCAGTAATGAGTTCATCGTTTTGACAAGCATTGAAAACGGTAGTAAATAAAAAACCTAAAACGAGTAACTTGAAATAGGATGTTAATTTTGAAAGTTTCATAATAGTTGATTTTTAATATTGATTAATAGCCATTAAAAATATAATCAGTAAGGAACAACAATATAATGTATAGATTAAGGTTTTGTTAGTCAATTGTTAATTCGTAAAATTCAATTTCTTGAGAACTATTATAATATGTTAAAATCGTAATTTATTCTGGTAATTTTATAGTATGAAATTAGATTATTTTGATAGTTTTGTTAGCATTGAAACAAATAAACTTTAATTAAAACTTATGAAAAAACTTAGCTTATTTAGCATTTCAATTCTTAGTCTCCTGTTATTTACTTCGTGTTTACAAACGAAATATTACATTAATAATGTAATAAAAACCAGCGATATTAAGAATACAGAATCCAAATCTGTTTTAGTAACAGTAACGAATAATATTGAAATCGATAATTTCGAGAATACATTCGATAAAAACTACGAAAGTCAAGAGTTATTTATAGCATCTTATGTCAACGATTTTTTAGCTAAAGGTAATAGTGAACGATTGTTTGCAAACTTAGATAAAAATTTAGATAGTAAATGGAGTGTGTTAACTAGAGCTTACGACCCACAAACGTATGCACAAAAAGAATCATTACTAGGTTCATTAAAAGATCACGATTATTTAATTCACTTTACTAATTTCAAAGTAAGTAATAGAATAGACTATATGTCATCTACAGATATTGGTGTAAGTAATGTTGATGAAGATAGTGCAGAAGAGTTCTGTGTTATAAAAGCAAAAGTGATTGTTTACGACGTTAAAAGTAAAACACAGATTTTAGAATTTATGACTATAGGTGAGAGCAATGTATTTTTATTAGATTTTTCTGGAGCTTTCCGAGAAGCAAAATCAAAATCGGTTCAACACGCGATTAATTTTCTAAAATCAGGAACAAGAAAATATGAGATATAATTAGCATTCTCTCATAGTTGAGTATTTACTTTTATACCTGTTCAAGACTAACTATCTTTGACGCTAATTATAAAAATTAATTTCATAGAAATTTTATGGCAAATACAATAAAATCACAAGAAGCTATTTTAGCTAAACTAAATATCTATGAGTTAAATGAAATGCAGAAAGAAGCAATCGATGTTGTAGCTAACACTACAAACACAGTAATTCTTTCTCCTACAGGTACTGGTAAAACATTAGCGTTCTTGTTACCTACTTTAAAATTAATAGATCCCGAGGACGAAAATATTCAAGTGTTAATTTTAGTTCCATCTAGAGAATTAGCGATTCAAATTGAACAAGTAATCCGAGAAATGGGAACAGGTTTTAAAGTAAATGCTGTATACGGTGGAAGAGCTATGGCAAAGGATAAAATAGAGTTGAAGCATACACCGAGTATTTTAATTGGTACACCAGGTAGAATTTCAGATCACTTTGCTAACAACCGTTTCTCCAAAAACAGCATCAAAACATTAATTTTAGATGAGTTTGATAAATCTTTAGAGGTTGGTTTTGAATACGAAATGAAGGGAATTATAAAACAATTGCCAAATATCAACAAACGTATTTTAACTTCTGCCACGCAAGAGGCTGAAGTCCCAGATTTTGTACGTTTAGATAATCCTTCTGTATTGAATTATCTAACAGGCAAAAAATCAAAGAAATTAGCAATTAAAACCGTTATCTCTCCCTCTAAAAATAAAAATCAAACCTTACTGGAGTTACTACATCATATAGGAAATCAACAAGGAATTGTTTTTTGTAATTTAAAAGATAGTATACAATATGTGAGTGATTTTTTGACTAAAAATAAAATCGCTCACAGTTGTTTTTCTGGAGGCATGGAACAAAGAGATAGAGAACGTTCTTTGATAAAGTTTAGGAATGGAACTAGCCAAGTATTGTTAGCCACAGACTTAGCAGCAAGAGGTATAGATATTCCAGAACTAAATTATATTATTCATTACGAATTACCTCAGCGTGTTGAAGAATTTACGCATAGAAATGGTAGAACTGCAAGAGTAAATTCAAAAGGTACTGCTTATGTGCTGAAGTGGCAAAAAGAGACTTTACCTGAGTTTATAAAACAAACAAGTAATGCAAATATTTCTCATAAAGAAAAAATGAAACCACGTTATTGGGAAACATTATTTGTATCTGGAGGAAGAAAAGATAAAATTTCAAAAGGAGATATAGCAGGTTTGTTTTTTAAGAAAGGAAATTTAACTAAAGATCAATTAGGAGTTATAGAGTTAAAGCAAGACTGTGCCTTTATAGCTGTACCAGTTTCAGAAGCCAAAAAATTAGTTGAAGAGTTAAATAATACACGGTTAAAAACTAAAAAAGTTAGATTAATGATTATTTAGTGTGCTACTATTTTTGAGTTATTTGATATAATTACATAGTAATTAATAAGTGATATTCAGCTAAATGGCTTTTTTTTATTACTTTGGGGGAAATTAACTAAATCATAAACCTTATGTTATTAGCAATTATAGCTATTTTAGGTGGTATTATTGCCGCTGCTTCATTAATCGTTTCAAAGAAACCAAACGCACAAGAACTAATCGACAAGATAATACCTTATCAGGGTTGGATAGGAGTTGTTTTAACTTTTTATGGTGTATGGGGGATACTTCATTATTTATTAAACCTAGGGTCTTTAGGTATAGCATGGATAATTGGTTTTGCTATTTGTGTATTACAATTTGTTGTAGGTTTCCTTTTAGCTTACGGACTTATTTCTAAATATCTGTTAGAGAAGAATGAAACAGCTAAAGAGAAAGGACAAGAGTTGAGAATGAAACTTATAAAGTATCAAGTACCAGCTGGTGTTATTTTAATAATACTAGGAGTTCTTTCAATTTTATTAAGATTTATGTAAACATAAGTCATAAAAAAAACTAGCTATTTGAATAAAAATAGCTAGTTTTTTGTTTACTGAAAATATATCGTTTACTTTACAAATCGGTTATAATCTCCTACAATACTACTATATTCATAATATATATCTTTTGCATCTCTTTTAGAAATACTTCCATCTCTTTTAGTTTTTCTCATAACACCTAACATATCATCAATCTCGTCATAAAAATCAGTAAACTTAGTATCTTTATTTTGAGCTTTTAATTTTGTCAAGTCCATATCTCTACTATCGTTAAGTCTTTCTTCAAGTTTTTTATAAGCTTCTTCAATATCAGTAATATTAATTTTTTCATTAGAAATAAGTACACTAATTTGATCAACAAGTTTTAAGGTTCTCTTAGCGTGAATAATTTCATCTCTAATAGGATGATCTGCTAAAATATCTTCCTCTGCCTTATCTATAGTAGAAGAGAATAAGGTGAAAAACTTATTCTTATTATCAAAGTAAGCATTAGCATTATCTTCCATTGTTTTAAGATACTCACTTCCTTTAGCCCAAGCATCATCTTTATAATCTTCATTTTTGAAATACTTTTTAAAATCTAAATAACCTTCTTTAGTTTTCTTATATGCATCTTGCATTTTTTCTACTAATGGTCGTACTTTTTCAGCTAAAGTTTTATCAAGTAGTACCTCTGGTTTTAATAAATTAACTTTTTTACTACCAGACCATGTTTCCAACCTAGGATCAATACCGATAAACGAAGTCCAAACGATTAATCGAGAAGACTTCTTTTTATTTTTTACCATATCAGATAATGATTCAAAATCTCTCTTGAAAAAATCATTTAATTTTTTTGAAGCATTTGTATCATAGTCAATAAAAGTATTATAATATGAGATTACTTGTGCTGCGGTATTTTTACCTGTAATACTGTTCATTATAGACTCACCTGCTTTACCAGGTGAATCGGAATTCTTACATGATATAGTGAATATGACAGAAAGAATTAGTAATGAAATTTTGTTTTTCATAATACGTGTTTTTAGTCAAATTTTTTGGTGTTCAAAGATACATTAAAAGTAATAGTACCCAGTTATTTTTATTTTCATGTTTTAAAATGTAGACTCACTAATTAGGTTCATTCTTAAATATTTCCTTAACTGCAAGTTGATATTTTTTAGGATTAGTGGCTTTCTTTATTTTCTTGTAAGTTTTATGAGGATTTGAAAATGATTTCGAAAAATATTCCCAGAAGCCTAGCATTTTCATTTTTATAGGTGTAGGTCCTGATAATGCAGCGTCGTATTGATGGTAAATCTCATTATGAAACATTTCAAAGGTTTGCCACCTATCTTTAGGATATTCAGTAGTATCGTCCTTAATCATCTGTGGTAAAAAAGGATCTGCAATTAACCCTCGTCCTAACATAAAATGAGAAATACTTGGAAAACGCTCTTGCATAGCTTTGAAACCTTCAACGGTTGTTATATCACCATTATAATATAATTGATGCTTAGCAACATCAATACATTTCTGAAAAGCTTCTAAATCAACACCACCTTTGTACAATTGTTTCCCGATTCGTGCATGAATAGCAACATTTTTTAAAGGATACTTTTCGAGAATGGGAAACGTATCTAATATTTCTTCACTATTTTCATAACCCATTCGCATTTTCATAGACACTAGAATATCTGTTTCTTCGTGTGCACGCTTGAGTATGTGATCAATTTTAGCAGGGTCACAAATTAAGCCAGAACCCATACCAGACTTTGCAACCATAGGATACGGACAACCTAAATTCCAGTTCAACTCCTTATAACCTAAACTTTGTACATATTTAACTACAAATAAAAATTCATCAGCATCACTAGTTATTACTTGAGGAATTACTGTGGGAACAATATTATGTTCAGGAATTAAATCTCGTTCATAACTTGATTTTATTTTAAACTTTCCATTTAATCGAATATATGGAGCGTAATATGTATCTATTCCTCCAAAGTATTTATGCTGTGCATTTCTGAAGCGAAAATCAGTAAAACCCTGTAAAGGAGAGGAGAGTAATGTAAAATTCATAGGTTATAATAAAGCACAAATATAACAGACTTATAATTCATATCTTAGCAAGAAACTAGATACTTTCACCAGCTATTTATTGTAAATGAAAAAACTTTTTGATTATCTAAAAAGCCATAAAAAGAAAACTATAATTATAAGTATACTATTAATAATATATTACCTTTCATTACCGAAACGATTATTTACTTCACCTACATCAACGGTGGTTACTTCAGTACAAGATGAATTATTAGGAGCGATTATAGCGGAAGATGGTCAATGGCGCTTTCCAGAAATAGATACAGTTCCTGTAAAGTTTAAAGCATGTATTCTTGAGTTTGAAGATGCACATTTTAACTATCATTTTGGATTTAATCCTATTTCTATTGTAAAAGCTTTTGTACAAAACCTTAAAGCAAAAAAAGTAGTGCGTGGAGGTAGTACATTAACACAACAAGTAATTCGATTGTCTAGGCACCATAAAAAAAGATCCTATTTTGAAAAATTGAAAGAACTTATACTAGCCACACGATTAGAATTTAGACATTCTAAAGAAGAGATTTTAAAGTTATACACATCTCATGCGCCTTTTGGGGGTAACGTAG
>JAHDDQ010000133.1 GCA_020629275.1 Tenacibaculum sp.
CCCGTATATCGCCAAATCAATAAAAGACTTCTGGCGAAGATGGCATATTTCCCTTTCCACTTGGTTTAGAGATTATTTATACATCCCTTTAGGAGGAAATAGAGTGAATAATGTCCGTTTGTATGTTAATCTATTTCTTGTTTTTTTAGTAACAGGATTATGGCATGGTGCTAGTTATAATTTTATAATATGGGGATTATTTCATGGTATATTTTTAGTCATCGAACGATTAGGCTTTGATAAAATATTAGAGCGATTATGGTCACCTTTACAACATTTATATACCTTATTGCTGGTATTGATTGCATGGGTTTTTTTTAGAGTAGAAACATTACCAGATGCTATTGGGTATCTCAAAGTAATGTTTGGAGGCAATACTGCGGCTAAGTTATACCCAGATGTGTACCTCAATCAAGAAATTTATTTTATGTTTTTGATTGCGGTATTATTTTCGATGCCTATTTTTAGATGGGTGCAAGCTTATTATAAAGATAAAGAAGGAATACTACTGAAAAGTAGCCAACTGCTTTATTCCTTTTTTCTTTTGGGTTTGCTTCTTTTTTCAATAGGATTAATTTCTGCGGGCTCTTATGATCCTTTTATTTATTTTAGATTTTAATACATGAATATTGACCGAATCATACTGGTAATAGGTTTTTTGCTTGTTTTGATTTTTCCAATTGTAAATGGAATCATTGGATTTTCTGAGAATGAAAATACGGAGAAACGAAGTAAACAACAGGTACCTAAATTAGAACTGGCAACCTTGTCATCTTGGATGCTAGCTTATGATCGATATTATAAAAAGAATTTTCCTGGAAGGAGTTTATATTTTGAGGGAATATCCTCTTTTAAATATGACCTTTTGGGTACTTCGGTTCTTCCAGATAAAGTTATTGCGGGTAAAGATGGTTTTCTTTTTTTAGGTAATAGCCATAATCAAATTATTGATCGCCTGCTAGGACTTCAGCAATTTTCAGAAAAGGAACTTTTTCAGATACAACATAAAATTAATGGCATAGATGAATGGATGAACCAGCAAGATATTGCTTTTTACATAGGAATTGCGCCAAACAAAAGTAGTATTTATGCGAGTGCGCTACCGTTTGAAATACCTGAAAATGCAGTTACAGAATTTGACCAACTAATGGTATTGAAAGGAATTAAAGCAAAAATTACGTACTTAGATCCTCTTCCTCCTGCATCCATTCAGAATAATAGTCCACTATTCATAAAAAAGAATACACACTGGAATGAAATTGGTGCATTTCATGGATATAATCAGTTGATTAGCATTATCAATAAAGATTTTCCTGCTATACAACCACTCAAATGGAAGGATTATAAAGTTAAAAAAGGATTTACACAACGAGAAGATATTTCTTTGATGTTGGATCTAGCAATAAAAGATCCGAAATATCATTTAAGACGTACAGGAAAAAGAATTAAGCATAAAAAACTGCCTAATATCTTAAATAAGAGGACACCACGTCTTGAAAAAAGATATCGTAACCAAGTCAATGGAAATAAACTAAAAGTGGTTGTGATTCGAGATTCGTTTACGACTTCTATGGAGTCTTATTTTAAAGATACTTTTTATGAAACGGTATTCTTATGGACAGGAGCGATAAATAAAAGACGAATTAAAGCAGAAAATCCTGACATTGTTATTTTTGAAATTGTGGAGCGAGATTTAGAGAAGATACTGGATTGGTGATTGCAAACAATAGGGGAGTATTGGTGATCTCTAAAAATAAAAAATGCAGCTCGAATAGATTTCAAGCTGCATTTTTTATGAATGGTATACTACTTTCTTTATGACTAAGGTATAGTAATCTTAATTTCTCGCCCTTTATTAGGACTGTATACCTTTTGCATATTATGCGTAACAGCATGAATTTTTAAAGTATGTGTGCCTTTACCAATTGAACTGGTTGGAATTTCAGCATTGAATCCTGAATTTACTAAGTTTTTATTTTTAAGCATTTTAGCAACTCCTCCACGTTTTTCACCATATTTGGCTGCAAACAACTTTCCTGCAATTTCTATGTATACACCACCAGCCGTTTTATCTGCTAATTTATCAATAGCCCAACCTGTGATTATTACTTTATTACCTTTTACTGCAATAGGTGTCTTTTTACCTTTTACTAATGTACCATTTATCTTATCTACAACTAAGGGCGTAACACCAGATAATTTTTTTAATTTATTATAAGCTGGAAGCTTTTTTGTTCTAGCAGGTTTATTAGCTGTTACTTTTTTTGTGTTATTAGGATTTACTTTCTTGTTAGCAGGCTTAGTAACCTTTTGCTTCGGTTTTTTATTTGTATCACTAGAACAACTAGTACCAAGGAATAGTCCAAAGCAAAGTAACAAAAGAGAAGTATAGAGATTAATTTTTTTCATGTTTAATAAATAAGATTGATAAATTGAATAATTATTTTTTTAGTATTGAGTACGTTTTAAATGGATTCAAATAAATTTAAGATGTCAGTTCCTTCACGGGCTACTTCGGCAAACCACTTTTCATTTTTGGATGTAAAATAATTTTTCCAATCTCCGACCTTCCCTTTTCTATTGTGTTCCATCGGGCGATGTTTATTGAATCCAGCAGTAGTATTTTTACCTAATGGTTTTGCCTTTTTAGGATCAGCTCCTAAAAATTCATATAATTCATTCCGAACTTTTTCAGTGTTGGCATGTAATTTTTCGTATTCTAACCAATAGTAATCAAATTGAAATTGGTCAGAATCACACTTTCGTTTATTATCGACTAATGTGTCATTCCAAATCTTGGCAATTTCCTTAAAACTTTCTTCACAATCTAATAACTCATCAGGAAACTTATCAAAATAAGTAGGATCAGCAAGCAGTAATTTTCGCTTTTTTTGCATCTTGGGACGTTTCTCTAAAACAGGTATGTTATTACGCAAGGCATGAAAAAACCAACTTACCACGACATCTCTACCATCTCTAGAGATAATGATATATTTACAGTCAGGAAGTATAAAATCAACTAGACCTACAGGTGTTCGATCTCCAACAATAGGATAATTACCACAGTATGTTTTTACTATGTTTTTAATGAATCGTTGATATTCTTTTTTCAAAAGTTCTACACCTTCGTTTTTGTACATGCCCACACTTTTACTATAAAAATCATTAGCTAACATGTTAAAATGTCGATTAAGCCTTTGTAAATGAAACTCTCCCTTACAATTAATGTCTGGATG
The DNA here is from genome assembly GCA_020629275.1 of Tenacibaculum sp. Taxonomy (GTDB): domain Bacteria; phylum Bacteroidota; class Bacteroidia; order Flavobacteriales; family Flavobacteriaceae; genus Polaribacter. Next base: position 3,237 of record JAHDDQ010000133.1, read on the forward strand.
TAAGTTCAAAATATTATTCAACCAATTTGTCCCTGAACGCATAAACCCTCTTATGAAAAAAACGGTCTGATCACTCATATTAATAATTTATGATATTTTTCTATCATCTCCTCATATGTGTTGATTAATTCGTACACATAAGGAGCATTTTTAGTAAATAATTGTCGTTTATCAAAATCAACGGATAATTCCATTGTATGTTTTGTTAATTGTGTAATATCTCCAGGAACATAGAATAATCCATTGATATGCTCAATGACCTGTTCTACGATTCCAAAAATAGGCGTAGTAATAATCGGTAATTGGAATAGCATCGCTTCTAAAATGACGCGAGGATAGGATTCATTATAGGATGAACATACAAAAATATCCGCAGCAATATAGTATTGCTCTACCTCTTTTGTTTCTCCTACGATAATAAAATAGTCTGCTGTATTAGACGTTTCAATAACGGTATTAATCTGTGCTAGATATTCTCCTGTTATACCTTCATCTCGTGCTCCAACTAACAGAAATTTTGCATTGGTCATTCCTTGCTGAATACATTCTATCGCTGCTTTTACAAAATCAAGCTGTCCTTTTCGCGCACAAACAGTTCCTAAATTTAAAAATAATACCTCTTCTTTGTCTACGCCTAATTTCGCTTTATAAGCTACTTGTAAGCTTGTCTTTTCTTCAACATGTTTAAATCGTTCTGGGCGTAGTCCATTATTGATAACAACTGATGACTGCCGAACATTAAAGTCTTGAAAGATTCGTTCGGTTGCCTTTGCTACAAAGACAAGTGCATAAGCAGCATTGAAACTTTCATAGGCTTTAGCTTGTAGTGCCGTAGGCAAATAGGTAAAGAAATCTTGAGGATCACTACTTTCATGAATACCCCATAAACTTTTGATACCTATTTTCTGACAAGCTTCATTAACGAAAAAGGTTACTAGTGTATTGGCATAGGCTTTATGGTATCCTTTTTCTATCATCCATAGACTAAATTTTTTAATTCCTTCATCATAGGTTTGACGTTGGTGAAGTGCGGCAGTCACTGGATCTTCGAAAATATGGACGTTTAAACCTAAATCTAAATAGGCTTGTTTCAATGGACCATCTACTGGAGAGTAAATATCAATATGATAATCACCTTCTTTTGTTAGCAACCCTTCTACAATTTCTAACATTTGCAAAGGTGCTCCTTCAAAATTGAGATTGTGTGTTGCAACTAATAATTTCGTTTGTTTCGCTTGATAGTCTAAACTAGAAAGTGGATTTATAGCAAATAGTCGTCGTTTAGAAAGATTCTTATTGTAATAGGGATCAATAAAATGTTTCCATTTTCGTTTGAAAAGTGCCACTTCTTCTATATGAAGCGTATTTTTTCGACTTTTACTTTCATAATGGTATAACTGTGCTTGAGCTGCATACACGACTCGATACCCTTTTTCTACGACGCGTAAACATAAATCAACATCATTATATGCTAATCCAAACTGTTCTTCGTCCAGACCGTTAACTTCTTCGTATAACCTTTTAGGCATTACAAGGCAAGCAGCCGTAACCGCAGCATAATTACAAGAAACGGCAGCAGTAAAGAAATAGCCACTGGTATCTGCTGGAAAGTTTTTGTAAGCATGATCGGGCAGATTATCATAGCCGTGTGGATACAGTCCATTAATGACTCCTGCATGCTGAATCGTATTGTCAGGGTATAATAATTTAGCCCCTACTATCCCTACTCCATCCAATTGTATATAGCCCATCATTTGAGAAAGCCAGTTTGGAGTAATCACTTCTATATCGTCATTGAGTAATAAAATATAATCACCTTTTGCCTTTTTTGCAGCTTGATTATTAACGTAAGAATAAGAAAAACGTTCTCCTTTGTTTGGAATTGTTAGAACCTTGATTTTAGGTTTACGTTTTATTTTTTGAAGATATTTAAGTGTTCTTTTATCAGTTGAAGCGTTATCTGCGATAATAATTTCATAACGTTTGTAGGTTGTTTTTTGAAGACTAGAAATACATGTTTTTAGAGTGTCATAATGATTCCTAGAAGGAATAATAATACTTACTAAAGGACCAGAATTTGACCATTTTATATGATTTAATCCCAATCCTTGTAGTTGTGCAAATTTAGGATGAAATGCCTTTGCAGGGATATTATTCCTATCAAAGTGTGCTTGCAATGCGCCTGTACATTTATCGAAGAAATTGAAATTATCACTCTTTGCATCTCCTTGGGCAGCAATTGAACCATCTAATGCTCTCCAATGATAGAGAACCTTAGGTATATGATGAACTTTTTTACTTTGTTCTATTATGCGTAAGATAAAATCATAATCTTGAGCACCATCAAAATTAGTACGAAACCCTTTTACTTTATCTACAATTGTTCTTCGAACACAAAGTAAATGGTTGAAATAATTATATGACAGTAATAGTTCAGGAGACCAATCTGGTTTAAAAAAAGGATTATAACGATGTCCTTCTTCTGTTACTTTATCTTCATCTGAGTATAAGATGTCAATTGTTTTATCTTTATTTAATGTAGCGACGATTTCATAAAAGGCATGCTCTGCTAGTTCATCATCATTATCCATAAATGCAATAAAATCACCACTTGCTATAGATAAGGCACTATTGGTAGCCGCAGAAATATTACCGTTTTCTTTTCTGTAAAAAACCTTAATTCGATCGTCAGATGCTTCCATTTTTTGTAAAAAAGGAACAACATGGGGTTTTGGAGAGGCATCGTCTGCCAGACAAATCTCCCAATTATCATAGAGTTGATTCTTGATAGAGTCAATGGCTTTCTTTAGCCATATCTCTGCAACGTTATATACGGGCATCACAATGCTAATACGTGGTCGATAATCGAATTGTGCTTGCTCTTTTTTAAGCTGTTGTCGCATGCCATCACTTAAGGTGTTATTTTCTATCCAAACATCATATGTATCACAAACATGCAAATTTCGTAAAGCTTCCGGTAATTGTTGGATCGCTGTCTTTTGTTCAATGATAGTTCCTACATTGTCAATTACTCGAACAGTAACTTCGGTCAGTTTGTCTAAGGATATTTCAAATACATAACCTGCTCCTTTTCCAAAATTATAAGCAGGGAAAGCTTCTTTCACATCTGTACGACTGACCCCTATAAGTGCGTTACCTAGTTTTGTGGATTTATCCCATATTTCTACATCCTGAACTCCTTCTAACGCTATAGCCCATCCTGAAATTCTGATTTGCTCTCGTTTGTTAAAACCTGCATACTCAATATGTAGTAAAATAGATGCTGGAGTTGTAGAAACAGCTGATATCTCCTTTTCTTTTATTGGGAGAATTTTTTCGGCTTTAACATGCTCTAATACAATGCTTTCTGGATTAGATTCAACCATGTTATCCGTTTGTTTAGCTACAACTTTTATAACTTCAATATCTTTATCTTTCGTATTTTCTAATGTATTAGAATAATTTGATTTGTAATCTTCATAAGAGGTAATAACTAGCGTTTGAGAAGAAGAAGAGCGTATAAGATTCGTAGGTGTCCCGTTAAGTAGTGCTTTAAAATTTTTTAATATAGTAGATGGATCTTCTGTACGTAATGCTTTAATTAAAGTGTTAAAATTCTTCTGATTAATATGTTTTAATATACTAAAGGGTTTTTTGATAACCACCAAAAAGAAGCCAAAGAATAAGGCTAATTTAGTTCCAAATTTAGTGCCTCTAGGAATGTAATTATATACAAATCGGAAAGGAGCAGTTAGAAAACGACCTATTTTATAGCTCATAGAAGAACTGATATCGTATAGTGCTGTATTTTTATTAAGTAGTTCTTCTTTTTGTAAGTTAACAATTTGAACGTTTTCTTGATGTTGTATATTTAAAAGATGAATCTCCTGTTGCTGAGACTTCAAAGTTGCATAGATATTTTGTTGTTCTTCCTTATGGACTTTAATTGATTTCGTTAACTGCTCTTTTTGATTATTGAGGTTAGTTATTTCGTGTTTTTGTTGTTCTTTTATTGTATTTAAAGTTGCAATTTCATGCTTACTATGAAGATGAGCTTGCTCCATCTCCAATGTTTTTTTCTGGATATCATGAATATACTGTTGCTTGGTATCAATAGATTGTATCAGTTCTGCATTACTCGTTTCAAATGAAATAATATGTTGTTGTTGTTCTAAAATTATCTTTTCCTTTTCTTGTTGACTAGAATTCACTTGAATGAGTTCTTCTTCTTTTTTATCTAAACTAGTCTGATAATTATTGAGGGAGTAATTTAATTGCTGATTTTTAATCTCATATTGGTTAGCTAGTTTTTCAGCTTTAACAAAATCCTTATTTTTTTCCTTTAATTTTTTTGATAAAGCTTGAATTTCTTTTTCTAAACTCGTATTAACTTTTTTTATTTTTAAAAGCTGACTATTTGTTTGTTTAATTGTTGCTTGATTCAGTACTAGTTTATTTTCTAGTTTATTTAAGTGGAGTTGACTGGATTGTTGTTCTTTTTTGAGTTGGCTTATGGTGTCGTTTGCTTCTTCTAATTGCTGACTTAGTGCTTCTTTATCCTGTGTTAGGCTTAAGAAATCATTAGATAACTGTTTGGAATCAGACCGATTAGACGCTAATTCATTTTCTAGTTTATTTAAGTGGAGTTGATTAGATTGTTGTTCTTTTTTGAGTTGGTTTATGGTGTCGTTTGCCTGTTTTAATTGCTGATTTAATGTTTCTTTATCTTGTTTTAAAGCTAGCAATTGATTGGATAAGTGTTCCGAGTCAGACAGTTTTAAAGAGAGTTTATCTTCTAGGGTCTGTAAAGCGAATTGTTTAGATAATTGTTCATTTTTGAGTTGAACAATATTATCATTAGCTGTATTGAGTTGTTCTTCAAGAACATTTTTGGTACGCTTATATTTTTCTAGTTGTTCTCTATATTCTTTAATCTGTTCTTTTCGTTCAGCATTAACTTTTTGTTCGTCATCTAGGCTTTGCTTAAATGTATCTCGTAATGATAATTGTATTTCTAAGGCGGATCTAATCTCTCCTAATTCTCTACTGAGTACATTAATCTGTGCGAAATTGTCTTTTTCTAACTGCGATAAGGCTAAATCAAATTCCTCTTTCTTATCTTTTAATCGAGTTTGATGCTCATTAATTTTTTCATGAAGAAATATAAAATCTTTTTTTGGAATAACTTCATATGTTTCTAAAAAAGAACTCAATTCTCCAATACCTTCTTTTTCAATTTGCTTATAACGTAACTTAATGATAAGTTTCTCAATAGGATGATCAGATCCGTTCAAATAAAGCTGTGAATCAAAAGTAAGGAAGACGTGCTGTCCCGAAGGTAAAAACAGTCCATTATGATGTGATGTCTCTAAATGTTGTAATTCTTTATTGTCAAGTCGTGCAACAATCTCTTCTAGTTGAATTTGTATTGGAATAGTAGCAGGATCGAAACGGAAGGTTTTGATTGTTGTTTTTTGATCGAATTTTGGTAAGTCAAAAATCAATTCTTCTTGATCAAGATTGACACGCTGTATAATTGATTGAGCCTCATTAAACCCTTTTCCTGTGTCATAAAAAAGTTGTGCTGTAAAAACGATTTCTGTTTCATCTTCTAGCTGAAAAATACTATTGCCGCTATAAAATTCCTTCCGCAATTGATCTATAGTACTCGTTTCATGTATAAATTGGAAATTTTGATAAGCCAATTTAACAATAGAATATTGTATATCGTTATCTGTACTATGATGGTGTACAACTTTAGCATCAATGAAACTATTAATTTTGGCTAATACCTTTTTCTGTCTCAGTAGGGATGGATTGATATTCAATACTTTCAAACTGTTTTTTAAAATCGAAATAGGTTCCTCTAAAAAATCCTTAAAATCAAATGTTACTCTAGGAAAAGGACGCGTATTTTTTTCAGCTTTGAAGATGTGATTAAGGAAGAGTTGATATGATTTTTTGAATGAGATTAAGTCACGACGATGCAGCGATTGTGCAATATCTTCTGGGTTACGTATGACGATAACGAATTTAGGTTCTATCATTACTTGCTTACAGCAGAATAACCATATAGGAAGTGTAATACAAAATCGAGGATCTTTGAATGCTACAAACTTATTTTCATTCGTTGATCGGACTAAGTAAGCTTTAATAGATTGCACAATAGCTGATTCTGTAAAATCATTCACTTTTACAAATGCATCAGGATCATCCCAACTAAATCCAGCGGCGTTAAGGATTTCATTATTCCATTGTACAATTTTATTTTCTTCAAAATAGCCATAGGCGTTATCCTCACTTTTATCCATTAAATCATCACCAAGAAAAAAACCTAGATTATGGAAACAGCCTGCAACAGCAGAAGTACCACTTCTGTGCATTCCAAGAATAAATAGGATTTGTTTTTGATTATCCATTTTTATTATGTGGTAGGTTTTGTTGGTTTAAATTGAGCTTGATAAAATGGTAGTACCTCATTAGTATTTCCAATTTTAATTTTTTCACCACCATTTAAGAACATAACTCGATCACAATGTTCTCTTATTGTCTTCATCTGGTGACTTACGTGTATGATAGTCCGCCCATCTAAAAAGGCATTCTTGAAAACTTCTTCTGATTTTTTTCTAAAAGAAATATCTCCTACACCTCCAAAAAATTCATCCATTAAAAATATATCTGCTTCTGCATGAACGGCAATAGCGAAGGTTAATCGACTACGCATTCCACTACTGTAAAATTTAACGGGTGTATCGACAAATTTCTCTAATTCGGCAAAACCAATAATATCATCGAAAATGAGCCCAATCCGTTTAAAGGTCAAACCCAAGATAGAAGCATTGATATATATATTGTCTCTTGCAGATAGGTTGGGATCAAAACCCATTCCTAGTGCCAGACGAATCATTTTACCTTTGGTTGTTATTTTTCCTCCTTTATCTGGCGGAAATGCCCCCATAATTAGTTTTAAAAGGGTCGATTTTCCACTTCCATTTCGTCCAATAATTCCAAAAAATTCACCTCGCTTAATTTCCAAATTGATATTCTGCAAAGCCTTTATTTCTCTTTTAGAATTTCCTTTGAAAATATTAAATACACGATCTCTTATAGAATCCTGATTGTTTTCAGCAACATAAAATGTCTTGGATACATTCTCCACTTTTATGACAACATCACTATTCATTTATGCTATATTTTTTCTGCTGCTT
>JAHDDQ010000134.1 GCA_020629275.1 Tenacibaculum sp.
CAGCACCATCAGCTTGTAAATAAGAACGAGATACATTTAATGGAATATCTGGAGAATCAATAACACCTTTTAACATTTGTAAAAAGTCTGGTACAATACTTTCTACATTGTCAGTAACAAATACTTGATTTTGATATAATTGAATTCTATCCTTTTGCATATCTAAGTTCTTTCCTAATTTTGGAAAGAATAAAATACCTGTTAAATTAAACGGGTAATCTACATTTAAATGGATATGAAATAAAGATTCTTCAAACTGCATTGGATACAGTTCCCTGTAGAAACTAGTATAATCTGCATCTTCTAAATCAGCAGGTTTTTTTGTCCATGCAGGATCTGTATTATTGATAATATTATCTACTTCTATTTGTTTGTGTGGTTCAGTAGTTTCTTTACCATCAGCATCTGTAGTAGTTTGTGGAGTAAAATCAGGATCGTTTACTTTCTTAGTTCCAAATTTAATTGGCACTTGGTTAAAACGATTATATTTAGTTAATAAACCTTTAATTTTTGAATCCTCTAAGAAGTCTAAAGAATCTTCAGCAATATGTAAAACAATTTCAGTTCCTCTATCTGTTTTATCATGTTCTACTAATGTATATTCAGGAGAACCGTCGCATGTCCAATGGGCTGCTTTTTCATCTTTGAATGATTTAGTGATAATTTCAACTTTATCAGCGACCATAAAGGCAGAGTAAAAACCTAAACCAAAATGACCGATTACACCTGTTTTATTTTTATCATCTTTATACTTTTCTAAAAACTCTTCAGCTCCAGAAAAAGCAATTTGATTAATGTATTTTTCTACTTCATCAGCAGTCATACCTAATCCTTGATCTTTAATGGTAAGTGTTTTATTGTCTTTATCGATACTAATTTCAATTTTTGCATCTCCAAGTTCTACCTTCGCTTCACCAATTGAAATTAGGTGCTTAAGTTTCGTAGTAGCATCTGTTCCATTAGAAATTAATTCTCTCAAAAAAATTTCGTGATCAGAATACAAGAATTTTTTAATTAACGGAAAAATATTTTCTACCGATACATTAATGTTTCCTTTACTCATTTTATGTTGATTTTTTATTTTAATATTTACCATTAACTCTAGTCAAAAAAAATACCAAAACCTATCTTCTGCCAATATGGCATGGCATTAAAATTAATTAAATAAAATCTCTTAAATTTTGTTCGTTATAAGATGACAATTAACTCAGATAAGTTAATTACTTACTTTTTCTCTTTGCTGAGAAAATCTTTAAAAAAACTTGTGAGAGAATCACCAATATCTTTTTGTTCAAATAAAATGTTTCCAAAGTATCTTTTATAAATTTCCTCTTTAATTTTATTCTTAATCTCTTTATCCAAATCGTCAATTTTAAGCGTAGCCTCAAAAGCTCTTAATTCATTTGCCATTTGTGTATATTTTTCAGCATTTTTTCTATGATTTGCTGATTCTCGAGAAGTATAAATAGCAGGAATCATTAACGTAAAAACAAGTATAGATCGTGTTATGTAATGATGCCATTCTGTATTTTCATCATAGATATTCCAGGCAGTAATAACTAAGACAATTAGAACGACTGTAACCATAAGTTGAAGACTTAGTTTTCTATAAAAGTTAGCTTCTTTTTTTTGCTCTTCAGAGTACGCATCAAATCTAGCTTCCTTGTAATACGTAGTTGCTATTGTTAAAGTTTCTTCAAAATCGCTTTTTTTCCTTCTAATTCATCAAATTTCTTATCCCACGAGTTAATATTCTCTCTGAAACTATTTACAATTGAGTCAATTCTATGTTCAATACTTTTTTGATATTTAGCTAAGTCTTTGTCAATTTTTACTCTTTTTGCATCAATACGTTTTTCAGTATCTTCTTTAATAGTGGCTATATATTTATTTATGATTTGTGTGGTTTCTTTGTGAGAGTTTTCTATTTTCTTTGTTAGTACTGTAGATTTTGATTCTAGTTTATTAATTGAGGAGATGGAATTCTCAATAAGACTAATATTGTCTTCATAGTGTTTAAGAGTTGTTGATAAATCACTTTCAATTGTAGTCATTCGATCTATCAATAAAGCTTTTAAATTGTCAAACTCTGATAGTATGGAAGAGTAAATTTTAGACAAATAGTAATTGATTAGTTGAATATATTTTTCATCATCATTAGCTAAAAAGTTTTTAATTTGATTAGCTATTTCATCAGAATTCAAACTTATTATCTCTTTTGTTTCCAAACTAAATTTTTCTTGTAACTGATTGTCTTTAATTAGCTTTATGACGAAATCGATTTTATCAAGTACATGTATAAAATCAGTATTTTCTGTTTTATAATTTTTACGCTTTTCTAGTACTTTTATTAATTTTTCCATCTACTTATCTAATTTCTATAAACTTATAGTATGTTTATAAATAATTAGATACCTACATGTAGGTGTCTTTTAATAATTCAAGAAAATTACTTTGTGTATTTAAACAAGATGAAAATTTACCATGAAATAAAAACAGTTTTAACAAAGATGATTGAAAGCGTAAACTTCATAATTTTTTAATGATTTTTTTAATATCTATAAAAACAGTAATTTCGTTAGTTCAAATTTAGCAAACAACTAATAAATATATATATAACTATGTATAGTTCTAAAATTACAGGTTTAGGCTATTACGTTCCAGAAAACGTGGTAACTAACAACGACTTGAAGCAGTGGATGGACACTAGCGATGAATGGATACAGGAAAGAACAGGGATTAAAGAACGCCGTTGGATTGATCCTAAAACAGAAGACACAACGGCAGTGATGGGAGCTAAAGCTGCAAAGATAGCCATTGATCGTGCTGGATTAACTAAAGATGATATTGATTTTATCGTTTTTGCTACATTGAGTCCAGATATGTATTTCCCTGGTGGGGGTGTGCAAATCCAAGATTTATTAGACATGCCTACTATAGGAGCGTTAGATGTTCGTAACCAATGTTCAGGATTTATTTATTCACTATCAGTTGCAGATCAGTTTATTAAAACTGGAATGTATAAGAATATTTTAGTGATAGGTTCAGAAAATCATTCAGGTGGTTTGGAACGATCAACTAGAGGTAGAGGAGTAACAGTTATTTTTGGTGATGGAGCAGGAGCAGCTGTTTTATCTCGTTCTGAAGAAAAAGGAAAAGGAATTTTATCTTCACATTTACATTCTGAAGGTAAGCATGCAAAAGAACTAGCACTAATAGGACCATCAACAAATCGTTGGGTACCTGAAATAATGGAGGATAATGATCCAGAAGATGTTTCTTATTTTCCACACATGAATGGACAGTTTGTTTTTAAACATGCAGTTGTTCGTTTTTCTGAAGCAATTATAGAAGGTTTAACGGCAAACGGATTGCAAAAGGACGACATTGATATGTTAATTCCACATCAAGCCAATTTACGAATAGCGCAGTTTATTCAAAAGAAATTCCAATTATCTGATGATAAGGTATATAATAACATAATGCGCTACGGTAATACCACAGCTGCATCCATTATTATTGCTTTAACAGAAGCTTGGGAAGAAGGTAAAATTAAAGATAACGATTTAGTAGTATTAGCTGCTTTTGGTAGTGGATTCACTTGGGGATCTGTTGTTATAAAATGGTAAAATCTAAAAAATAAAACCAATAAAAAAGTCGGAGTTTAAACTTCGACTTTTTTATTATAGATAGATAGCTTTAATGTTTGTTCTATTGTAAACTTTTGGCTGCTGCTAAAAGTAGTTTTTCATCTACTCTGTTCGCATAATCAGGACTAATATATTCAAAAAGAATTTCACTTTCTGTATTTAAAATATATACCGCAGGAGCAGGTAAAACAGATTCATTCTTCCCTCCAGATGCCTTTCCCAATAGTTTAGCATATTTGTTAGGTACTGAAAAGGCTATACCTAAATTTTGAATAAGTTGAGTAGAACTATCAGATATTAGTAGATATTTAGAAGAATACTTTTTAGTGTTTTCAGGAATAATATCAGGACTAACAGCCACTATTTGATACCCTAAACCTATAAGTTCTTCTTCTATGCTACGGAAGTCTTTTAATTGTGCTGTACAATAAGGACACCATCCACCACGATAAACAATGAGAACCGTTTTTTTTGTTTTAAAAATAGCATCGGTAGTTGTTGTCTTTTTTGCAGAGTTGATTACAGATGTTGTAGGAATTTTTTCACCAATTAATAAAGGAGAAATCTCGTTAGCTGCTTTTGCTACTTGGGCATTTACTAGTTGAAAAGCTGTGAAACACAGTAATAAAGTGAATACTATTTTTTTCATCTTTGAATAGTTTTTAGATTGACTGCATTTAGTCTTCAATAAAAAAAATCCTTACAAAAATTATTCAAAAATAGCTACCGCTCTAACAGGTGAACCAGTTCCTCCCTTTATTTTTAATGGTAATCCAATAAATCTAAACCTATCTTTCCCGATGAGTTGGTGAAGATTGATCATATTTTCATAATGTGTGAACCCTAACTCACCGCAGATATGGTGCACTTCTTTATTAGAGATCGATGGAACGCCTGGCGACATGGTTTCCACGCCAAAAGCAGCTATTTTTTGCATTCCAAGCCAACGAGCACATTCTGTTGTAATTCCCGGTCCTTTATCCCAATTTTCTGTATTGAAAGCTTTTCTGTAATGATCTGTATATATTAGCACCGTATCATTTTCTTTAATTTTCAAACCATCTTTTATCAATGCGGCTTTAAGATCTTCTGTGGTAATTAGTTCGTTGAACGATTTATATGATAAATCAATACAAATTCCTTCCGTATAAAACATAGACAAAGGCATGGTATCAATAGATTGTCCTTCGTATTCCTTTGCCATATGATTTATGGCATCAACATGCGTTCCAGTATGCTCTCCTAGTTCTAATTTATGTACAGCAGGTGTTTGTGTTGTTGGGTTTTTAATGCCGTCCCATTGTTCATGAGTATTGTGAACAGACATTTTAACTTGAGGTAAGCTTTTATAGACAGGCATTCCTTCATAAATTTCCTGACTTAAATCAATAATCTTTGGCATTTATTTTACGTATTCAATTCAATTTTAACGTTATGGTTCTCTAGATCTTTTAAGTATTCTTGTGGTATAAAGTCTTCGCTATCAAATTCTTCTTGACGTTTATTTTTCATTTCAATACGTTTAACAGCTTTAAGGAAACGACGTACTTCTAAATCATCGTTTACAATAAGTCCTGGTACTCGAACATTTTTTCCATTTTCATCTTTAGCGACCATTGTAAAATAAGAAGAATTACAATGCTTTACTTTGCCAGTTTGAATGTGCTGTGCTTCAACCCGAATACCAACAACCATAGATGTTCTACCTACGTAATTTATTGAAGCCTTCATGGTTACCAATTCACCGACTTCTATTGAATTAAGAAAATCTACGGTATCTACAGATGCTGTTACGCAATATGTCCCAGAATGTTTGGAGGCGCATGCAAAAGCAATTTGATCCATTAAGTTAAGGATGTAACCTCCGTGGATTTTTCCACTAAAATTAGCAGAAGAAGGTAACATAAGTTCAGCTATCGTAATTCTGGTTTCTTCAACATGTTTATACATAATACTTATTCATCTTTTTCTAGCCTAGTACCTCCGAAATGAGGAGAGTTTTCTTCTTCAACTTTTGTAATGAAATATCTAGTATCTCCTAACCAAAAGAATTTACCAAAACGCTCTTTGTAATAAACTTTTACATAACGCCCTTGGAACTTTTGTAAGTCGTATATAGCCTCTTTCTTGTTATCTTCAACAGAGAATTTAAAGATTTGTGCACCAGATATACCTTGGCTAATTTCTCCTTCCCATGTTTTTACCATGATCCCTTTTCGGCTAAATTTAATTAGTTCACCAGATCTAACTCCTTCACTGTAAGGAACAAAATAAATAAAGGCATAATAAGCACTCGTTATTAATAAGATTACAGATAAAATTATAACTAAAACTTTTTTCATAAAACAAAATTACTATTTAATAGACTTAAAATAACAAAAAAGAAAATAGAAAAATGTAAAATATTTTGTAAATTTACTACATAACCCTAATAAACACTATTTTAAATATGATAAAAAAAGAAGATTTATTAAGAGTAGTAATTCTTTTTATGTGTGTCATACATTTTAGTTATGGTCAAGAAAATAATAAAAACATATTTGAGATCGCTAGGTCTGGAAGTTTGGACGATTTTAAAGATGTAGTCAAAGGGGATATGAAATTATTGGACCAGAAAAGTAATACGGGGTATACTCCTTTAATTTTGGCGTGCTACAATGGTAATGAAAAAGTTGCAATGTATATTGCAGATAATACTGAAAACATTGATCTGAATAATGGATACGGAACTGCGTTAATGGCTGCAACTGTTAAAGGAAATACTACTTTAGTTAAGTATTTATTAAAAAAGAAAGCAAATACTAACATAACTGATGCAAATGGTACTACAGCATTGCATTACGCTGTTACATTTAATTTGGAAAATATAGCTGAATTATTAGTAAAGTCTGGAGCAAAATATAATTTGAAAGATAACAGAGGAAATTCTGCGAAAGATTATGCACTTCTCAAGAAAAATGAGAGATTATTAACTTTATTTAAATACAAATCATGATAAAAAAACTACTTTTATTCTTTTTAACGTCTTCAACCTGTATGACATATGCTCAAACATTTTCTACGGGAACTCAAGTATTAAAAGATGACTTGAGTGTTAATATTGAGACGAATGCTACTACAACTACATTGACTTTAACAGGACCATCTAATGCTTGGTTTGCTGTTGGGTTTGATGATAACGCAACTAACATGTTTAGCAGTACAGATGTTTTCAGAACAGATGGAACTACAATTACTGATGCCAGAACTGTAGGAAATCAATTACCACCAGCTGACCCAAGTCAAGATTGGTCGTTAACGTCTAACACCGTCTCGGGTAGTGTAAGAACCATAATTGCTACAAGAGCAAATAATACTGGAGATTCTAATGATTTCGTATTTAGTAATTCAGCAGGAAGTATGGCAGTTATTTGGGCTTATGGAGCCTCAACAACATATGGATACCACGGTGGAGTTAACAGAGGTGCGACGACTTTAGGAGTAACTCTTGGTGTTGAAAATTTAGAAGTATTAGATTTTAAAACATATCCAAACCCTTCAGCAGATATAGTTACTGTTCAATTGATAAATGATTTCGAAGAAGCAAATGTTAGCCTCTACGATTTTTCTGGTAGACTAGTAAAAGAGAAGAATATTAATTCTTTTGATAATGGAATAAACCTAGAAGGTTTAGGAAGTGGAATCTATTTAATGAAAGTACGATCAGAAGACAAGTTAGGAGTTAGAAGAATTATAAAAAAGTAGTAAAATATTTTCTATAGTATAAAACCGATTGCTAGAAAAGGCAATCGGTTTTTTATTGTATTTTTGTGAAGCTTTAAAAAGAGTAAAAATGAACTATATTTTATTTGATGGTGATGTAAGAAATGCTTTATTACCATTCACATATACACGACCAGTTGCTGAAATTAGAATAGGTATTTTAACAATTAGAGAGAAATGGGAAAGATATTTAGGATCAACTACAACTACAGTTACTGAAGAATATCTAGAAGAAAAATATCCTATGGTAGAGTTAGAAGAGAATGTATTGATAAATGCATCTTTTTTGCCTAACCGAAGTTTAATTGAAATGGTGAAAAACTTAAAAAGTAATGAAGCTATTTTTAAAGGTGATGATGTAATAGCTTTCTATGCTAATGAAGAACAGGAAGAGGTTAATTTTGATGATTATATTCAAATAGAATTTGAAGAAGAAATATTTCAGGTTAAAAATACATGGGATATTTTTTCATTGAATGATAAAGCTATTCAAGAAGATTTTAAATTAGTAACCGAAGGTAGAAAGTCACAGCCAATTCCTGAAACAGTCCAATGTGTAGGCCGCGAAAATATCTTTTTAGAAGAAGGAGCTAAACTTACGTTTGCAACTTTAAATGCTACTAGTGGACCTATTTACGTAGGCAAGAATGCAGAGATAATGGAAGGAGCTGTAGTAAGAGGAGCGCTAGCGATGTGTGAAAATTCTGTTTTAAAGCTTGGAGCAAAAATATATGGAGCTACAACCTTAGGTCCTTTTTGTAAAGTAGGTGGAGAAGTAAATAACTCTGTTTTGTTTGGATATTCTAATAAAGGACACGATGGTTTTTTAGGAAATTCAGTTTTAGGTGAATGGTGTAATTTAGGTGCTGATACTAATAATTCAAACTTAAAGAATAACTATGCTGAAGTAAAACTTTGGAATTATGAGACTGGACGTTTTTCAAAAACAGGATTACAATTTTGCGGATTAATGATGGGAGACCATTCTAAATGTGGAATAAATACAATGTTCAATACTGGTACTGTAATTGGAGTATCTGCAAATATTTTTGGTAGTGGTTTTCCAAGGAATTTTGTTCCATCGTTTAGCTGGGGAGGGGCTTCTGGTTTTACAGAATATAAAATGAATAAAGTCAATGAGGTAGCTCAAGTTGTTATGAAACGTAGGAATATCGAATATAACGAACTCGAACAAAATATTCTATCCGCTGTATTTGATGAAACTAAGCAATACCGAAATTATTAACTAATCTTTTTTTACTAACAAATAATAAAGGTTAGAAGATATTATAAATCCATTAGTAATTATAATGGGTAAATCGTTACCAAGTAAAATTCCATAATAGATAAATAATGCACAACCAAAAGAATTAATAATTCTAAGCGTTTTTACATTTTTCATAGTAAATGAAATAATTAACGCTAAAGAGGCTAGATAGCCTATCCAATTTGTAAAAGTAATTGCTAAAAAAATCATGGCGCAAAAGTATGCTTTTTATTATAAATAAAAATAGTACATTTGCGACCCGGGAACTATCTGATTAAAATTGTGTTATGAAAAAAAGTATCTTTTTTGCAATCTGTATTGCATTGAGTTCTTGTTATGTTTTGCCCAAAAAAAATAAATTATACCAGTCATTTACTTCAATTGATATTGGAGTAATAGGAAAACAAGAAAAAACATTACGAGAATCTGACTTTAAAATTGTAGGAATACCTAATTACGAAAATAAAATTAGGCTTTCTGCAGTAATAGTAGATTTTGATAAATCAAATTTTAAAAGCTACAAAAAGTATTTATCAAGTACATCCAAAACAACTTTAGTAAACGAATTTATAGATTCTATTTCACAGAAGCCGAAATATGTTGAGTTAGAGATTTTAGATAAAGTTCAAGTGGTAAAGACCTTGAACAAAAATAACAAAGACATTCTTAAATACTTAAGAAGAACACCAGAAAATACAATAATAACGAAGTTAAAGTTTGTAGCTGATAAAACGTTATTAAAGAACATTAAGAATGCGAATGTATTTTACCTACAAACGGCTGCTGATAAAAAGCAGCAATTTTTAAAGCTATTTAAAGATACTGAATTAATTGCTTCTTTGAACATGAGTTTGTTGCAGTCTTTTCAGTATGATGTATCTTCATTTTGTTGGGAAATTTCAGAAAAAAAGTCAACTACATTGGTAACAATTCTAGATGAAGGTGAACTATGTAAAAACGGAACAGTAAGAAATCCAAATAAAGCAATAGATAAAAAAATAAAAAAGTTTGATTTTTAAGATGAGAAAAATAGTTTTTGTTATTACCATAATGACAACTTTATTGAGCTGTGAATCATTTTTTATAGAAGATATTTCCGATGAGATAGTTGTAGCATTAGCGCCCTTAAATGGAGCTGAATTGAATAAAGGCAAAATACAGTTCAGCTGGAAATCAATAGATGCAGCAGACACATATCAAGTAGAAATTGTTACCCCGTTTTTTTCTTCGGTACAGAAAGTAATCAAGGAAGTTGAAATTGAAGAAACTTCCATCGATGTAAATTTAGAGCCTGGAGAATATCAGTGGCGAGTTAAAGCTATGAACTCAGAACACGAAACAAGTTTCACAGTAAATTCAATTAGAATACAATAAGTTATGAAAAAGGTTATTTTAAGTTTACTTATTCTCCTACCAAGTATAAGCAGTTATTCGCAAACTATAACAAGAAACACGCACGCTGTAGGTTTAGAGCATAACATGCTTTTTAATGCAACAAAAAGATATAAGGTCTCTCAAACGGGTAATGCCACATTAGATTTGAATACATTATTTAATGGTAGATTTCTCCCTTCATATACTTCAGCAGCTCCTTCTATAAGTTCTCCTACAGTAATTTTAATAGAAGGTTTACCAGGGCATCACACTCAAACAGGTTCTTGGGTCGGATGGTCTACAAGATACTGGCAAGGAAAAAGATTTAAGATTGAAGGGTATAATCAATATAATGGATCAAACACATGGATAACCC
>JAHDDQ010000135.1 GCA_020629275.1 Tenacibaculum sp.
CCAAAACCATAAAAACCAGCAACTTACAAAAAAAGCAAACTTGGTTTGATTTGATTATTTGTCCTATATTTGCGCCCGCCAAATAGAAAGTATTAAGATTATTAGAAATTGGGGAATTATAATAGGAGCATTACTTTTAATAAGTTTCACTACAAAAGAAAAAGATAAGCCTATAGCTAAATCTAAACCTGTAGTATATAACAATGCTGAAGACCTATTACTATTAGAAAGAGACTTCATAGGTTTTAAGGAAGCATTAGCTTTTAAAGAATCTCAAGGAAGATATACAGTAGTAAACAAACTTGGTTACTTAGGTAAGTATCAATTTGGAAAAGGTACTTTACGCCGTTTTAAAATTTACAATTCTCAAAAATTCCTGAAAAACCCTGAACTACAAGAAAGGGCTTTCACTGCTTTATGTAGGGTGAATAAATGGATTTTAAGGCGAGATATTAAACGTTTTGTGGGCAAATATATAAATGGAATAAAAATCACTGAATCAGGTATATTAGCTTCTGCGCATTTAGCTGGTGCAGGAAATGTAAAGAAGTTCTTAAGATCTTACGGTAAATTTAAGTTTAACGATTCATTTGGAACTACCATAGAATCTTACATGAAAAAATTTGCTAATTATGATGTTTCTTACATCAAAGGAGATAAAAATGCTACTGTTTAATAAATAACATAACATTAAGCTTGAATAATAAAAATAGCTGGTCTTTTGTGTAAATCAGGATTTTCTGATTTCCATTTATCTATACTATATGTTTTTATATATTCAGAAGGAAGAGAAATATCGCATGCAACACACAATCTTGTATTAGCTTGTAGCGTAGTTTTCAGGTGATCTAGCATCTTACCGTTCCTGTATGGAGTTTCTATAAAGATTTGAGATTGATTTTTATCTCTCGATAGTTTTTCCAATTCTTTGATCGCTCTTTTTCTTTCAGACTTATCAATTGGTAAATATCCATTGAATGCAAAATTTTGTCCGTTCATGCCTGAAGCCATCATCGCCATTAAAATTGATGAAGGACCAACTAAAGGTATAACTTGAATGCCTTTATCATGAGCCTGTTTTACGACTGTTGCTCCAGGATCAGCTACTCCTGGCACACCTGCTTCTGATAAAATACCGATTGATATCCCCTCATCACAAACATCAAGGTAGTTTCGTGTTTCAAGTTCGTTAGAATATTTATCAATCATCATAAAATTTAACGAAGACTGTGGTTTATTAGGAGTAATCTTTTTTATATACCTTCTTGCTGTTTTTTCATTTTCAACAATGAAATAATCTAACTGTTCAATGATTTGTTTTACAGAAATAGGCATAACTTCTAAAGGCTCAGTGTCACCTAAAGTAGTAGGAATTAAGTATAATTTACCAGTCATTATATATTTATTTTAGAAGCTATAACCTCACAGGCATCATCTAACATATTAAAAACGGTAGTAAAGCCCTGTTCTCCTCCATAATATGGATCAGGAACATCTAGGTTTTCATCAGGATAACATTCGTTTAAAATTATCTTTACCTTACTTAACTCTTCTTTATTCGTAGAAAGTTTAGTTACATTCTCATAATTACTTTTATCCATAACATAGATTAAATCAAAGTCTTCGAAGTCGTTTAGTGTAAACTTCCTTGAACGCTGATTCGTTATGTCTATATAATTCTTTTTTGCTATTTCTATAGATCTGATGTCTGGTAATTCTCCGCTATGTAAACCAGAAGTTCCTGCCGATTCAACAACGATAGTTGAATTAACTTTCGTCTTTAATATACTTTCTGCAAGTGGAGATCTACATATGTTTCCTAAACAAACCATCAGCACCTTCATATCTTCACCTTAATTAAAATGTTAACTTCTTAGTTAAATCATCAACATATTTTCTAAACTGTTTATCAGTCTCGGTTAGATTATCTACTGTTTTACATGCGTGCAAAACAGTGGCATGATCTCTTTTTCCTATTTGACTTCCAATGCTTGCTAATGAAGATTTTGTCATTCGCTTTGCGAAATACATTGCTAATTGACGTGCTTGAACTACATGACGTTTTCTTGTCTTTGATTGTAGTGTAGCAACATCCATGTCAAAATATTTAGATACTACTTTTTGAATATAATCTATAGAGATCTCTTTCTTTGTATTCTTAACGAATTTATCTACAATTTGCCTTGCTAACTCTAAAGTAAATTCCTTTCTATTAAATGAAGCCTGAGCTATCATTGAGATGATTACACCTTCTAATTCACGAACGTTTGATTTTACATTTTTTGCAATGTATTCAATAATGTCTTCTGGCATTTCAACTCCATCTCTAAATAACTTTCTTTGTAAAATAGAAATGCGTGTTTCATAATCTGGATTTTGCAATTCAGCTGACAATCCCCATTTAAAACGCGATAATAATCGTTGTTCGATATCCTGCATATCGACAGGAGCTTTATCAGAAGTTAAAATTACTTGTTTACCATTTTGATGTAAGTGATTAAAAATGTGGAAAAATACATCTTGAGTTCCAGCTTTACCTGATAAAAATTGAACATCATCAATAATCAATACATCTATCATCTGATAAAAATGTATGAAGTCGTTTCTTGTATTTGACTTAACAGAATCTATGAATTGTTGTGTAAATTTTTCAGAAGATATATATAAAACTGTTTTATCTGCATACTTGTCTTTAATATCAACACCAATAGCATGTGCTAAATGGGTTTTTCCTAAACCTACTCCACCATAAATTAACAGTGGATTAAATGAAGTTCCTCCAGGTTTATTAGCTACAGCCATTCCTGCTGATCTTGCTAATCTATTTGAATCCCCTTCTACGAAATTATCAAAATTATAATTTGGGTTTAATTGCGATTCTATCTTAACTTTCTGTAACCCTGGGATTACAAAAGGGTTTTTTAATTCTCTTTTCGACTCTAAAGGAATCGTTACTTTTTGTGGTTTTAAAGGATTTCTATTTGCACTTGGTATTTTTACAGTTTGTGGACTGTTACTGCTGTATGTATTCTCCATACGAACATCATATATCAACTTTGCATGTTCACCTAACTCTCTTACCAAAGCGACTCGTAACAATTTGATATAATGCTCCTCTAACCACTCGTAAAAAAATTTACTTGGAACCTGAATGGTCAGTGCCTCTCCAGACAGTTTAACCGGTGTTATCGGTTCAAACCATGTTTTATATGCTTGTGGTTTTATGTTATCTTCAATAAAAGACAAACACTTTGACCAAACTAATTCAGCAGTTTTACTCATTTAAATTCTCAGAAAAATTAATCTCACAACCCCGTAAATTGTGAAAAAAAATAATGTTAATAACCCTCCCTTACGGATGAACAAAAGTGTGAATAAAATTCAGTATAAAAAAATCAAATTGGTATTGGTTTTTAATTTTTTTTTATGTAAGATTAGTAGAAATTATAACTAAAAAAACTTTGTCTAAACACTATTCAACTATTAGAGTTCGATATGCAGAAACTGACCAAATGGGGGTCGTATATCATGGAAATTATGCACAATATTTTGAAATTGGCAGAACTGAATGGCTACGTTCTTTGGGGGTTACATACAAAGATATGGAAAATTCAGGGATAATGCTTCCAGTAATTTCATTAAACACAAATTTTAAAAAATCTGCGCTTTATGATGATGAATTAACCATAATTACATCCTTAAAAAAGACACCTCTTGTTAAAATAGAATTTGACTATGAAATAATCAATCAACATAAGGAATTGGTATGTGACGGAAAAGCAACTTTAGCTTTTATTAACATGCAAACAAAGAAGCCAATTAAATGCCCAGATTATCTTCTGCAGAAAATAAAAGATGTATCTTAATAAACTAGATGAATTACAATATTAATATTTAATACACTGATGAAAATATATACTAAAACTGGTGATAAAGGAACTACTGCACTCTTCGGTGGAACAAGAGTACCTAAATACCATTTACGGATTGAAAGCTACGGTACTGTAGACGAACTAAACTCATACATAGGTTTGATTCGTGATCAGGAAATTGACAGTCCAACAAAAAGTGCTTTATTAAAAATTCAAGATGAATTATTTACGCTTGGCGCTATGTTGGCAACTCCTCCAGAAAAAGAAACGTTAAAGAATGGTAAAGAACGTTTAAATATCCCCAAAATTGATCCTGCATCAATTGAAGCCCTAGAAAATGAAATTGATAAAATGAATGTAAGCTTACCTCCTATGACTCATTTTATCTTACCAGGAGGACACCAAGCTGTGTCATTTTGTCATGTAACACGATGTGTGTGTAGAAGAGCTGAGCGTTTGTGTGTTGCTCTGGATAGCGAAAAAGGTATAGATGAAAATATTTTAATGTATTTAAACCGACTTTCTGACTACCTTTTTGTATTGGCACGAAAGTTGTCAAATGATTTAAAAGCTGATGAAGTACAATGGATACCGAAAAAGCTACAATAAAGTTCTTTTTTTATTGATTTTTACATTTTCATAAAAAAACTTGACTTTTTAAGTTTAAATTTTATTTTTGCACAAAACTAAAACATATTTAGAAATGTATTGGACACTTGAACTAGCATCATATTTAGCAGATGCACCATGGCCAGCTACTAAAGACGAATTAATCGATTACGCTATTCGTACTGGAGCACCCTTAGAAGTGGTAGAAAACTTACAGGACATAGAAGATGAAGGTGAGATTTACGATTCTATCATTGAAATATGGCCAGATTATCCAACCGAAGAAGATTATCTTTGGAACGAAGATGAATATTAAGTACAGTAATAAAAATTAAAAAGTCTCAAATTAGAGGCTTTTTTTTTGCTTATTTTTAAGCAACCGACAATTAACCCAAAAACTGAATTCAAAATTCAGACTAAAACATACACAGAATGAGCGTTTTAAACTCAATTATAAAAATTTTTGTAGGAGACAAACAACAAAAAGATTTAAAAGCTTTACAACCTATTGTAGATAAAGTTAAGTCTTTCGAAGATCAAATTACAAATTTATCTCATGATCAATTGAGAGCAAAAACAGAAGAGTTTAAATTAAAAATCATAGAAGCTACTAAAACTTTTGATGAACAAATATTAGCCCTAGAAGAAGAAGTTAAGACTGCTGATATCGATAGTCAAGAAGAAATTTATGCTCAAATAGATAAGCTTAAAGATGAAGCTTATCAAGCTTCTGAAGATGTTTTAGAAGCAATTACGCATGAAGCTTTTGCTGTAGTCAAGGAAACTGCTAAGCGTTTTACAAAAAACACTGAAATAACAGTTACAGCTACTCCATTCGATCGTGAACTTTCAGCAACCAAAGAACATATAACATTAGAAGGTGATCATGCAATTTGGGCTAATTCATGGGATGCTTCTGGTAAGGAAGTTACTTGGGATATGATTCATTATGATGTTCAGTTAATTGGTGGTTCTGTTTTACATCAAGGTAAAATTGCGGAAATGATGACAGGTGAAGGTAAAACTCTAGTTTCTACACTTCCCGTATACTTAAACGCTCTATCTGGTAAAGGTGTTCATGTTGTTACTGTTAATGACTATCTAGCAAGACGTGACCGCGCTTGGATGGCTCCTATTTTTGAATTTCACGGGCTTTCTACTGACTGTATAGACGATCACCAACCTAACTCTGAAGAACGTAGAAAAGCATATAACGCCGATATTACATACGGTACAAATAATGAATTTGGCTTTGATTATTTGCGCGATAACATGGCTTCTTCCAAAGAAGATTTAGTTCAGCGTGCACCTAATTATGCTATTATTGATGAAGTTGATTCTGTTTTAATTGATGATGCTAGAACTCCTTTAATAATTTCTGGAGCTGTTCCACAGGGCGATCGACATGAATTTAATGAATTAAAACCTTTAGTGGGTGATTTAGTAAGTTTACAGAGTAAATATTTAGTCGGTGTTTTAGCTGAGGCCAAAAAATTATTAAAAGACGGAAACACTAAAGATGGTGGTTTCTTATTATTAAGAGTTTATAGAGGTCTGCCAAAAAATAAAGCCTTAATTAAGTTTTTGTCTCAAGAAGGTATCAAACAAATTCTTCAAAAAACGGAGAATTTTTATATGCAAGACAACAATAAATTAATGCCAGAAGTTGATGCTGAATTGTGGTTTACTATTGAAGAAAAAAACAATCAAATTAATTTAACTGACAAAGGTGTAGGTCACCTATCTGATAAAACTCAAAATAATACATTTTTCGTTTTACCAGACATCAGTATAAAAATTGCTGAAATTGATGGTAGCGAAGACTCACCAGAAGACAAAGCAGAACAAAAAGAAGAATTATTTAGAGAGTTTAGTGTGAAAAGTGAAAGAATTCATACTATGAACCAGCTCCTAAAAGCATATACATTATTTGAAAAAGATGTTGCTTACGTAGTTGTTGAGAATAAAGTAATGATTGTAGACGAGCAAACTGGTCGTATTATGGATGGTCGTCGTTATTCGGATGGTTTACACCAAGCAATTGAAGCAAAAGAAAATGTAAAGATTGAAGATGCTACACAAACATTCGCTACAATAACATTACAAAATTATTTCAGGATGTACCGTAAACTTTCAGGAATGACTGGTACAGCTATTACTGAAGCTGGTGAATTTTGGGAAATCTATAAATTAGATGTAGTTGAAATCCCTACAAATAAACCAATCTCTCGTGATGATAAAGAAGATTTAGTTTATAAAACTACACGTGAGAAATACAATGCTGTAATTGATGAAGTTGTTAAGCTTGTTGAGGAAAAAAGACCTGTACTGGTAGGTACTACTTCTGTAGAAATTTCTGAATTGCTAGGTAGAATGCTTAAAATGCGTAAAATACCACACAATATATTGAATGCGAAGCTACATAAAAAAGAAGCCGATGTTGTTGCTGAAGCAGGTAAACCAGGACAGGTAACTATTGCTACTAACATGGCTGGTCGTGGTACAGATATTAAACTTTCAGATGAAGTTAAGGCTGCTGGTGGTTTAGCTATAGTTGGTACCGAACGTCATGATTCTCGTCGAGTTGACCGACAGTTACGTGGTCGTGCTGGTCGTCAAGGTGATGTAGGTTCATCTCAATTTTTTGTAGCCTTAGATGATAACTTGATGCGTTTATTTGGTTCTGATAGAATTGCTAAAATGATGGATAGAATGGGGCTTAAAGAAGGTGAAGTTATTCAACATTCAATGATAACAAAATCAATAGAAAGAGCACAGAAGAAAGTTGAAGAAAATAACTTTGGTATTCGTAAACGATTATTAGAATATGATGATATTATGAATGCACAACGTGAATTTGTATATAAACGTCGTCGTCATGCACTTGACGGAAAACGTATACAAATTGACATAGCTAATATGATTTATGATACTTGTGATGTTGTTGTGCGCCAAAATAAATTGCGTAAAGATTTTCAGAATTTTGAATTTGAATTGATTCGTTTCTCTTCTATGACTTCTCCTTTTACTGAGGAAGAATTTAATTCAAGAGAAGAACAAGATTTAATTGATGAGTTATACAAAGCAGTAAGCGTTCATTATAAAAATGATACTGAAAGGAATGCTATTCAAGCTTATCCTGTTATCAAAAATGTCTATGAAAATGAAGGAGATCGTTATGAGCGTATTGTTGTTCCATTTACCGATGGTGTTAAAACCTTACGTGTAGTAACTAACTTAAAAGAAGCATACGAAACGGAAGGTAAATCGTTAGTTAACGATTTTGAAAAAAATATTACGCTTGCTATTATTGACGAAAATTGGAAAGATCATTTACGTAAGATGGATGAGTTGAAACAAACTGTTCAAAATGCTACTTACGAACAAAAAGATCCTCTTTTAGTATATAAATTTGAAGCCTTCGAATTATTCCAACAGACTATTGATAAAGTAAATAAGGAAGTTTTATCATTCTTATTTAAAGGTCAATTACCTACAGAAGACGAATCTCAAATTTCAGAAGCTCAAGAACAGAGAAGGGAAAAATTAGATTTACGTAAAGATGAAGTTCAAAACTCTACTCAACAGGCCATAGATAGCGCTCGTAATCAGAATACTCAAGAACAGCAAGTAGTAGAGACTATTGTTAGAGAACAACCAAAAATTGGTCGTAATGAGCGAGTTACTATAAAGAATGTGATGTCGGGAGAAGAAAAGGAAGTAAAATATAAACAAGCTATCCCTTTACTTGAACAGGGAACTTGGGTATTACAAAATAAATAAAGTATATAAATCATACGTTACTTAAAAGCTTGGAATTTTTTCCAAGCTTTTTTTGTGATCTAAAATTATAGTACGTAATCTTCTCTTAAACTTAGTTGATCCTTTATTCACATAAAATTTACACACGTTACATAAAATTCAACTACATATAATATACAATTAATCAACGCTTTACTATTTAACTACATACTATTTATAATTTTATTTCATTATTGTTTAATTATTTTCTTGTTTTTGGTTCTCCTTGTGAAACATCTAGTATCAGAAGCACACTTACTAAACTTTACAATGAAAAAAAACAAAAAGCGTAAGTTAGATATTGCAGTTATTTCTGATGTACATTTAGGTACGTTTGGCTGTCGGGCTACAGAATTACATAATTACTTAAAAACAATAAACCCTAAGATATTAATATTGAATGGTGATATTATAGATATATGGCAGTTCAATAAAAGATACTTTCCAAAATCTCATATGAAAGTGATTAAGCAATTAATGAGTTTCATTACCTCTGGCACAAAAGTGTATTACATAACTGGTAATCACGACGAAATGTTAAGAAGGTTTGAAGGATTTCGATTAGGGAGTTTTGAAATCGTAAACAAAGTAGTTTTAGATATTGACGGAAAAAAAGGCTGGTTTTTTCATGGTGACGTTTTTGATATTACCATGCAGCATTCAAAATGGTTGGCAAAATTAGGTAGCGTCGGTTATGACTTCTTAATTATACTAAATACTGTTGTAAATTGGGTTAGCGAAAAACTTGGACACAGTCGATTATCGTTTAGTAAAAAGATTAAGAATAGTGTTAAAGGAGCTATAAAATTTATTAATGATTTTGAATCTACAGCTGCCGATATTGCAATTGATAACAACTACGAATATGTAGTTTGCGGGCATATACACAAAGCTGAGATGAGAATGATTAAAAATGAAAAAGGAGAAACATTATATTTAAATTCTGGTGACTGGATTGAAAATTTAACTGCGCTAGAGTATGTTAATAAACAGTGGTCATTATATGAATATGAGAAAGATGAAATTGCGCAAAAGATTCCTTATAATATTGAGGTATCTGATGTTGAATTGATAAAAGCTGAGCAAACTACTAGCCAGCTTTTTAATGATTTATTAGTTGAGTTTAATATTCAAAAATTTTCTAAATAAATATGAAGATTTTATATGCTATACAAGGAACTGGGAATGGTCACGCAAGCAGAGCTTTAGAAATTATCCCGTACTTACAAAAAAGAGCTGAAGTAGATGTTTTAGTTAGTGGCTATCAATGTGAACTTAAATTTCCTTTTGACATAAAATATAAGTTGTATGGATTGAGCTTTATTTTTGGAAAAAAAGGTGGTGTTGATATGTTAACTACATTACGAAAAACAAAATTTAACAACCTTTGGAAAGAGATTAAATCATTACCTGTAACTGAATATGATTTAGTAATCAATGATTTCGAACCAGTATCTGCATGGGCCTGTAAGTTAAGAAATACACCAATCATATCATTAAGTCATCAGAATGCAGTTTCCGATGAAAATGCGCCAAGGTTTGGGAAATTTAAGTTTGAAAAACTTATTTTAAAATATTATGCACCTGCACGTATAAAATTTGGCTTTCATTTCAAGACTTACTCCTCTGCAACATTCTTACCCATTATACGCAAAGAAATTCGTTACAAAAACGTAACTAAAAAAGGACATTATACAGTGTATTTACCCGCATATGGAGACAGGAAATTAATTAAAATTCTGTCTGCTTTCAAAAGTATCAAATGGGAAATATTTTCTAAACATACCAAACAGTTTCAATTGCACAATAATATAACCATCAGACCCATCAATGGAAAGGACTTTATACAAAGTATTGCGTCTTCAAGTGGTGTGTTATGTGGTGCTGGCTTTGAAACGCCTGCTGAAGCTTTATACTTAAAGAAAAAATTACTAGTTATACCTATGAAAAATCAATATGAACAACAATGTAATGCTCTAGCTCTAAAAGAAATGGGTGTAACGGTATTAAAAAAATTAAATAAAAAACAAT
>JAHDDQ010000136.1 GCA_020629275.1 Tenacibaculum sp.
TATCTGCAATTAAATTCAATAACGCTTTATCTTGTGCTCTACCCCTTTTTAAAGCTTCATGATATCCAATAGCCGAGTTAAAAGTTACCATAGCATACTTAGAAAAATATTCTGATGGAAAAGTCTTTTCCAAATCCATTTCTATTTTCCTTTTCTGTTTAAACAAAGGATTCGCTACGTGATCTCGCATTTCATAATAGTTGTCTACAGCTAAATCTGCTATAGCATCTGTATCTTGTTTTCTTCTTTTTTGATAGTTCTTAAAGACAATTTCCCAGTCACCTTCAAAGTCATCTAAAACACTATCGAAAACAAATACATCTTCAAAAGAAGCGTTCATTCCTTGACCATAAAAAGGAACAATAGCATGAGCTGCGTCACCTAATAATAACGTCTTATTTTGGTAAGTCCACGGAGAACACTTAACCGTTCCTAAAGGTCCTGTTGGGTTGTTCAAAAATTCATCTTTTATGTTTGGAATTAATGCTAATGCATCTGGAAATTGTTCTTCAAAGAATGTTGTAATTTCTTTTTCAGTAGTTAAGTTTTTGAAGTTATAAACTCCTTCTTCATAACTCAAAAATAATGTTACTGTGAAACTTCCATCTAAATTTGGTAATGCTATTAACATATAATCTCCTCTAGGCCAAATATGCAAATGATCTTTACTTATCTGATGACTTCCTTCTGTATTGGCAGGAATTTCTAGTTCTTTGTATCCATGTGTTAAATACTCTTGGCTGTAACTGAATAAAAATTTCTTTTCTAGATAATAGCTTTTTCTTAGAATAGAACCTGCACCATCGGCTCCTAAAAGAACAGTTCCTTTAACAGTAAATTCCTTATTCGTTTCATAGCTTTTAAAATATGCTGTGGTATTATCGATATCAATTTTTGTACATTTACTGTTGAAGAAGATTGAAACATCTTCATGTTTTTCTGCTTCTTCTAATAATAATGCATTCAAATCTTGCCTTGACACAGAATTAATATACTCTCCTGTTCTTCCTGAATAATTAGACGAAAAAGTATTCCCAGTGTTGTCATGAATCAATCTTCCATACATAGGTATGCAAAGTTCCTTTGCCTTTTCTGCAACTCCAACTAATTTGAGAGATTTAAAACCTCTATCAGATAACGCTAAATTAATTGATCTTCCAGCAGATATATCTATTTTACGTAAGTCTGGTCTACTTTCATAAACCTCAACTTTATATCCTCTTTGCGCTAGTCGAAGCGCTAATAAACTTCCACATAAACCTGCTCCTATGATTACTACTTTATCTTGTTCTTTCATTTTTTTGATCTGAAATTTACAGATTTCACAAATCTGGATAATTAAAAATTATTTAAACTAGGGATTTTAAAATTTCCACCATTTTAAAAACATCTTCAAAACTTGTATACATCGGAACTGGAGCACAGCGAATTACATCAGGTTCTCTCCAATCTGTAACAATATGATGTTTCATCAATTGTTCATGCAACGTTTTATCAGCATTCTTCACTTGAATTGATAACTGGCAGCCTCTTTCTTTTGAGTTTGTTGGTGTAATTATTCGAATTCTATCTGTATCTATCTCATTAATTAAATATTCGAAATAACCCGTCAATTTCTCTGACTTTTCTCTTAAGGCGTCCATTCCTATTGCATCAAAAAGATCTAAAGAAGAACGTATTGCTGCCATGGATAAGATTGGAGGATTAGACAATTGCCAACCTTCAGCTCCAGGCATTACATCGAAAGGCTGACGCATGTTAAACCTCGTTTCTTTATTATGATTCCACCAACCAGCAAAACGTGGCAATTCCTTATTATACGCATGTTTTTCATGCACAAATAATCCTGACAAGCTTCCAGGTCCAGCATTTAAATATTTGTACGTACACCATGCTGCAAAATCAACTCCGCTTTCATGTAAATTAGGTTGAATATTTCCTGCTCCGTGAGCTAAATCTATACCGACCATACATTCTTTAGTGTGACCAATTTCAGCTATTCGTTTTATGTCTAGATACTGACCGGTATAGTAGTTTACTCCGCCTATTAACAAAAGTGCTATTTCATCACCTTGCTTTTCAACAATTTCTTCTAAATCTTCGATACGTAACAGTTCTTCTCCTGTTCTAGGCTTCCATTCAATTAAACCTTCTTCAATATTAAATCCATGAAACTCTAA
Source organism: Tenacibaculum sp. (assembly GCA_020629275.1). Lineage (GTDB taxonomy): Bacteria > Bacteroidota > Bacteroidia > Flavobacteriales > Flavobacteriaceae > Polaribacter. The sequence continues at coordinate 2,181 of JAHDDQ010000136.1, forward strand.
TTGAGATTGTACTGCATATCTATCTGAAGGAAACGCATCACTTTCTATAACAATTTTATACTTCTTTATTGATGGTTTGTAAAATGAAACCATTAGCAAATGTAAATTAGTGGTAAGTGTATTCATTACCACAACTTCTAGAGGTTTGGCTCCTACAATTTTTGCCATTTTATCCGTTAAAAACTCATGATAAGATAACCACGGATTCTGGGCTTCAAAATGTCCTTCTACACCTAATTTTGCCCAGTCGTCTAGTTCCTGTTGAATATAATGCTGGGTTTGTTTCGGTTGAAGCCCTAATGAGTTCCCTGTAAAATATAACCATTCGTTACCAGAACTGTCCTTTGGTATATGAAATTTTTGTCTAATTTCTGACAACGGATCTTCTTTGTCTAATTGTAACGCATGTGCTAAGGTATTTTCATACTTCATCAAAAAATGATTTTACATCAAATATAAAAATAGTATGTGATACACTACAAACATACTTCGTATCTTTTCTTACTACAGTGATACTTTCTTTTCATACGCTTAAACCATTTACTAATTAACATTAGTACTTTAAGTATACCTTTAAATTACAACTAATTAAATTTTTAATTATGAAAACTATTAAGTTATTTATATCACTGTTTAGTATTGTGCTATTCCTTTCGTGTACTAAACAAAAAAGTACTAGTAATTACTCTCCTGTTTCGACAGAGGATAATTATACCTACCCTACAGATTCTACAACTATAAATAAATGGGTTAGTACTAATAATTTTAAAGCCATGTACAAACATAGTTGGAGTATTTGGAGTCATTTAACAACTCCTGTTGAAGGAGGTAAATTACGTTACCAAACTTGGTCTAGTCCAGCTCAGATACTTGCTAAACTAAATAATTCAAACGGGAATGAACAACAAGAATTATTATTCAAGAAACCGTCTCAATTTGGTCATGCAAAAGCAAAACAGACTAATTTTGATGATACCGATATTGTAGAGGTTGTTGCTTATAACAAACCTGCTGAAGCTTATGCCATTAAAAATAAAATATTTTATTTGTCGAGCTTAAAAAAGTTTCAGAATGGTCCTTATAGCAGCATTCCTGAGTTTCCTTCAAAAACAATTACTATTAAGCCTGTTTATAAAATCATAACTCAAAACAAACTTAATGCTGATGGTATTTATACAATGTCTGCATGGAATGGTCCTGAATACCAAAGTGAAGGTTTTCCTGAAAAAGACTGGGGCTCATGTATACATGTTGATACTTCTGAAAGCAACGACACAAATCCTAACGGAAATTTAGACTACGATTGCAATACACAAACTACAGAAAATACTTATTTCTTGAATGATTTTATTCATTTTAGTATTTCGGAAGCTCAAGCTACTTCGTACAATGAAGAAATAACTAGCGGACTTAAAAGTCAGCTAAAGAACAAGGAAATTACTAAAGTAAAATATGATAATCTTCTTAAAGTTTCATTATCGAAAAAGGGAGACAAAGCCCTTTTAGTTGGAATGCATGTAGGAACTAAAGAAATTAAACGTTGGGTTTGGCAAACGTTCTGGTGGTCGCCTACTCCATTAACTCCATCTATTCCTAGTTCAAATGATATTGCTTCTTCTAAACATGGTATACCTCTGGTTGGTGCAGCAAATCATTATGCCATGGGAGTTGCTTATTCTATGTTGATTCCTGCGCAACCTTATAAAGGTGGAAAAAGTGAAGGTGAACTAGTGATTGCTTTTAACCCATATTTAGAAGCAGGGTTTGGTGAAGATACATTTACCGGTTCTACTAGTTATGTCTACAATAGAGGTACTAAAATTAAAACAGATTTAGGAGTTATTACTAATTGCATGAGCTGCCACATGGCTGCAACGGTGAATACAGCCAATAATACAAGTGCTAATTACTATGGGGATTCCTACTTAGGTTATGATAATCCAATTTTTAAGGATAAACTAATGCTTGATTTTGCTTGGTCTGTTCAAGGGAATATTGACACTTCAAAATAAGAGTGAAAATTTATACTAAATAAATGCCAGAACTAAACTTAGTTGTACTGAAAAAACCTTGTCATAAAACAAGGTTTTTTAATTTTACACTTAAATTATGTAATGTTAATATAAAACTCGGAAACGAATAGTTCCTCCTACCTCTTTTAGTTCTTTAATAACTTCTTGATTGTAATCTTTATCTACATCTGTAATTACATATCCTACTTTCGGGTCTGTTGATAAAAACTGACTTACAATATTTAAATCGTACTTCGCTAGTACTTTATTTATATTTGCCATTACACCAGAAACATTTTGATGTATGTGTAAAAAGCGATGTGAATTCTGCTGTTTCGGAAGCCTAATATTTGGAAAGTTTACAGCATCTACTGTATTCCCTGAATTTATATAAGCCATAATTTTACCAGGTACAAAATCAGCAATATCTCTTTGTGCTTCTTCAGTACTTCCACCAACATGGGGCGTTAAAATTACATTTGGCAGGCCTTTTAATTCAGTAAAGAAATCACCATTCTTTCTTGGTTCTTCAGGATATACATCTACTGCTGCACCTGCTAATTTGCCTGATTTTAATGCAGCAGTTAAGGCTTGGATATCTACTACAAATCCACGAGATAAATTTACCAAATGTGCGCCATCTTTCATTTGAGATATTTCTTTCTCTCCTATGTAATTTTTATTTAGCGCATTGTCATCTATGTGTAAAGTTACTACATCTGAAATCGCTAGTAAATCTGATAAAGAATTCATTTTTGTTGCATTTCCTAATGCCAACTTATCTTCTACATCATAATAGTACACATCCATACCTAGTGCTTCTGCTAAAACAGAAAGCTGTTTTCCTATGTTACCGTATCCTACAATTCCTAATTTCTTACCTCTAACCTCGCGAGAGCCTTGTGCTGTTTTATTCCATTCACCATTATGCAATTCAGTACTACGCTGAAACACACTACGCATTAACATAATTATTTCTCCAATAGCCAATTCAACTACAGAGCGTGTATTACTGTATGGTGCATTAAACGCTACTACTCCATGCTTTTTACAAGCTTCTAAATCTATCTGCTTGGTTCCTATACAAAATGCTCCAATTGCTAATAATCTTGGGGCATTCTCGAGTACTTTTTCTGTTACTTGCGTTTTAGAGCGTATGCCTAAAACATGAACATCTTCTAATTTCGCTATTAACTCATCTTCTGATAAACTTCTAGATACTGTTTCTACAGTAAATCCGTCGTTTGAAAATTTCTCGTACGCATCAATATGTATGTTCTCTAACAATAACATTTTGATGCGATTTTTTGGGTATGATATGTTTCTTGGCAAATCGTTTATAAATAAAAATTCATCTAAATTTGGTGTAATATAATCTGCATTTTCAATTGTTTTTTCTCGTTGTACATTTTCAGTATACGCAAAAAACTTATGTGCTACTCCTGCTTCTCTGGTAACATAATCACTGTAACCATCTCCTATAACTTGTATTTCTCCTTTTAATTGTAAATCTTTTAGGCATTGAATTTTCCCATTGTGTGAAGACAGTACATTATTTCTATCAAATCCTATAATTTCATCCTCTTTATTGAATTCAAATGTATTTGCAAATACTCGTTCCGTTGGAATATTATATGCAGCAACTATAGGGTCTATAAACTCTTTAAACCCTGCCGAAATCACATAAATGTTTTCTGAATAGGACTCAAAAAATTCTTTGTTCCTTTCTATTGAAGCTGAAACTCGTTTTTTTAATTCTTTAATTAAGAGCTTTAAATCGGATCGTTTAGCGTTCAATAGCTTTATTCTACGTTCTAGAGATTGTGTGAAAGATATTTCTCCATCTATTCCTAGATTGGTTATTTTAATAATCTCTTCTATAATCTCTTTTTGTTTTGGGTTATTAGTCAGTGTAATTTCTGCTAAAATATCCAAACCCTCAACTTTTGTAAGCGTACTATCAAAATCGAAAATATAATATTTACTCATGATACCTTAAATGATTGATGCTAGAAAATTACAATCTATTTTGTACATAGAAAATAAATACTTTATGAAAGTTACTATTTTTAAGGAACTGATATTTTAAATTTTTATTTTTAGCAATAATTGAAAAACTCAGTAGTTTTAAAAAACAAAAAAACACATTTGACAGTTCAATGTGTTTTTTTGTTTTTTAATATATTTTGTATGCTGCTAATTTAATAATTCACATAAAAGAGCATTAAACTAGTTAGTATTTGTTATTTTATTTCAATTTAAAAGTTGACTTTCCGGTTAATTTTCCTCCTACATAAACAGCTACTGTGTATTTACCTTTTCTCATATAACCTCTTTCTACCGATATTAAAGAAACTACACCTAACTTTTCATTTTGATAATCTGCGGGTATGTAGTCACTATAAGTTATCGATGTGTGTTTATTTAATTTTCCTTCGCCTTTAGGGTTTACAACATTATTATCTTCGTCTATAAGTTGAATGATAATTTCTTTTTTTCCAGGTTCAGCAACAGCATTGGAAAGCAGGCTAAACTGTACCTTAACAGCATCTGTTTTACGAGCTCTAGAAGTACTTCTTAATTTACCTCTTCTTGTCTCTTTGACAGCTGTGACAATGATTTTACTTGTTTTAACTATACTTGCTCCACTTATTTTAGAAGCTAACTTTTTTTCTTCTGCCTCTAACTTTTCGTTTGATTTTAATAATTTTAATCGAGAAGCTTCGTCTGTTTTTAGTTTAGTTTTTACTAGTGTATTTTGTTCTATTAACTTTTTGTTGTTGGTAGATAATGAATCAACTTGAAGAAAAAGTGATCTGTTTTTTCTCTCTAATTGAACAATTTTTCGTGTATACTTTGCTATCAGTCTATAATTATCTTTTTCTAATTTTTTTACTGATTTTTTTAAGGCGATGATTTTATTCATCTCTTTAATTAATCGCTTAGATAAACGTTTGTTTTTAACGGACATTTGTTTGTAATCGTCCATTATTCTGTCTAACTGTGACTCAAGTACTACTTTTTGTTGTTTAAAAACGTCTTCTAGTTCGTTACGTTTTTCGTAACCTTTAAATGAATAAACTACTAATGAGATTAATACGATTAAAGGCAACAGCCTTAATGCCTGCTTTTTTGAGGGGAATGAAATTGACATAAATTGGGGAATTAATTGCTCAGTAAAAATAAGGATAACTTAGAGTAAAAAAAATAACATAGTTTAATATTTCGTTAACAAGTTATTAACATTTAACATAAACATTGTTTTTATTAGAAAAATGTTTGTTTTTTAACAAAAAAACCAGCAAAATATAATTTTGCTGGTTCATTTTTAATTCTTAAGAATTATTAACTATCTCCTGGCTTCACCTCTTTAAGTCCTGTGATAACCTCTTGTGTTTCTTTTTTACCTTCTTCTGAAGTTGTATGTATAATTTCAAATGTTTTCTCTTTTAATGAGTCATCCGTTTTGAGATCGAATGTTCCTAATACATCCTCAGACACGAATTGAAAAACTTTTGTAGAACCGTCTTGTAGTGTGAACTTATAACCTTCCGTATCTGAATATCCATTGTAAACTGCTACGGTTGTTTCTGTTTGAGCTACTACTTCTATTTGCATTGGGTTTACATGCTCGTAAGCTTGAATTGTTCCAAATACACATATACTCATGATTGTAAATATGCCTAGTGATTTTTTAAAATAATTTTTCATTTTTGATTGTTTTTAATAGTTAAACTAAATATTTAAATTGGTTGTTGTAGTTTAAATCTATTTGCGCAAAAACTTTATCGACTACATTACAATCAACGCCCTATTTTTTTTAATATTTCAATACTTACTGTTGTTTAACTTCATTTAACAAATAGACTGTCAATTATTTACATATTTTAACAATATCTAGTATTTGTTAGTGATTTTTTAAATAAAGTGTTAATTTTTGGTAAAAAAGATGATTCCAGAGTTTAGGGTATTCTTACTCTTAATCGCCACGGATTATAAATCCGTGCTATCAGGTGCTATTATTTCAATATTAAATTCTCTAGTATAAATTTCTATAAAAATAAATAAAGCTCCCTAAAAAGGCAGCTTCATGTACTATAGTACTTACTATTAAGACTTATTCATTTATGTCACCCGAAAGGATTCGGGCGCGAGCTAGGGATTCATTAGAGATTACAAAAATAAACAAGCTTACAAATAAAAACCACGCTATAAACAACTTATAACGTGGCTCTATTTATTTTACTATTTGCTTACTCATACCCCACTAGAAAGGATTCTAGCGATAGTACTTACTCGGATATTCTAGCGCCATCAAGGGGAAAACAAAGCAGAAAATACGATAGATGATAATGAGCTTTTAACGCTATTCAGTAAAATGCAACAACTTTCTAAAAAACAAAAAGAAACCGTTAAAGATTTCCTTTCTGCTTTTGTTCTTAAAATTGACTTAACTCAAAAATTAACTAAATAAAAAACCACAACTCTCGCTGTGGTATTTATATCATTGCTTTAATTAGCTTTATCGCTTACTCATAACCGCCACTAGAAAGGATTCTAGCGGTAGCTATTACTCGGATATTCTAGCGCCAGCAGGGGGGATTCTAGCGGTAGCACTTACTCGGATATTCTAGCGCCATCAGGGGCATATCCTCTCTTTTCTAGACCATGGATTTAAAATACCTGCATTTTCATTTTTATAACCTTTAAGAAAATATTGCTTTGATTCTTTATCATGCACAAGCGTCAAAAATATTCGAATACAATATCTACCTTTCCCCGTATCAATATCTACAACTACATCCTCTTTTAGTATAGAAACAATCTTATATTTACTTACGTTGAAAAAATCTATTGTATAATCAGAACTATTTTGTAAGTACTTATTAAGGCTCTCCATCTCCTTCATATCTTTCATGAATTTTTCAATAAAACTCCTCTTATTAGTGGGTGCATTCTGAGCAAATAATATAAAAGAAAAGAACCCAAAAAATAAAACGCTTAAATATTTCATATTTGAAACTTTTTATAAAAACTAATTTATACAATGAAAACAAAATACTTGACTACATAATCATTTTTTTGAGATCTTTAAAAACCCCTTGATTTTATATACTAGTATTAGTAACCCAATAATAGTAAAACTTATGAAGACTACAAAAATTCTAAAATATTGTCTAACACCCCATTTTGAGAAGACCAAATCTATTTTTTTTGAATAAAACAAATCAGGTATTTCTCCTCTTTCGATTTTATAATATGTATCCTCTGTCACACTCACATTATACTTTTTCTGATTATAAGAAACGTTGATTAGATGTGAACTTCCTCTGCCTCCTTTTTTTATTTCTTTTTTTATAAAAATATAATCAATACTCTTATCTAAATTCATATTAATTATATAATATTTATAAAATTGATTCATTGAAAAAAAAAAAGTCATACAAACATACAGAATTAAGAAAATATTAGTTGTATTTTTCAAAAAAGTAAACTTATTTCTTTTCGTCATTTTTCTTTTGTTCATTATTATTCGTCTTCGTCGCATCCTGAGCAACATTTCCTGCCGTTTTACCTAAAGATTCTCTACCAACAAAACCTGTTTTATCTAATATTTTAAAATCTCTTGCTGTTTTCTTATGAACTGATGCTCTCTTTTTATTATCCTTTATTTTTTTATTATTTTTACTCTTTCTTTTAGATAAATCTTTTGCTTTTTTACTTGCGGCCTTTGAATTTGCGCTTGCAATATCTCCAGCTTCTTTAAATACATTAGTTTTAAATGCTCCACTAACACCAACCTCTGCCATAGAACCAGCTAATATACTTTTCACATCAATATCGTCATTTTTAAGAACTGTTTTCAAAGTACTTTCTACTGCATCAATACCTACATTTAAAATATATGTTAAAACCTTTCTAAATTTAGGGTCTGCTAATTTTGAAGCAAATCTTGTAACTCCCCCATCCAGAAAACCTGATGCAGCACCAAAAGATCCAGCCACTCCCATATCAATAAAATCACCTTTTCCTAGGGATTTATTGGCATCAGAAAAACTATCTCCCGATAACATTTTACTCCCTACAATTCCTACATACTCGGTTAATGCTCCTAGAAT
>JAHDDQ010000137.1 GCA_020629275.1 Tenacibaculum sp.
CATGGCAAACAACTGGCGATGTCCAGATATGTCAGGAACTTACCTTGATGGGCCGCTTGTCATTTGAAGGAAATAAATTTGTACCAATAGCTGGAAAGATTCTTCCAGTTTACAAAAGGATCAAGTAACATGGATTGGCAACTAACAGAAAAGCGGAAAGCAAATATTTTAAAAGCTATCGAAGCCTTGAAAAAGGAACTAGAAAACGATACAGCTACTTATGTGTCTGTTTCGGATGCTATTGATGAAATAGAATATCATAACGACTCAAATCAGCAATAATGAAGATTAAAAACTCCACAGCCCTTTACATAGGCTGTTTTATAGGAATTATGATTAAGCTACACTGTATGGCTTATGTCGATTATTTGGAATATACTAATGGAAATCATAATTCTTACTGCGATATTGTTTATATAAGTGTGGATTGCGAAAGCCCAGAAGCACATCCGTTTATTGTAATGATTGTATTGTATACTTTAGTTGGTGTTATTGATGCCATATTACTTATATTATGTTTTTCCAAAGTTGTTAACTTAACACACAAACTAATAAGCAGAACAATAGACGAAGAAGAACCAATCCCTGATAATCCTAAAACAGCAGAATAATTTATTAAACTTATAACTATTTTAAAATGAAAATTGACTTTAAAAAAGCCGTTTACTACTTGTTAACGCAAAAATATCTATCTGAATTTAAAAGCATAGACGGATTATCACAGCATCCCGACGGTTTGAATTTTGAAGAATGGTTGAAAGAAAAACAACTTATAGAAGATTTAAACATTAAAGAACTAGAAGCAAAAGCCAAAAAGTGGGATGAACTAGACAATAAGATATCAAAGTTTTACGACGAAGATGACAACGGTAATGTAGATGATGGAGGTGATTTATCTGATATAGGAGAAGTTGCTGCATCAGCATTTGGATACATGTAATAACTGGCTAGTGCCACGGTCACAGACCACAGTAACTGCGGAACGGGTGGGCAATATCGTCCACCCGAATCAGTAAAGTAACAATCAAGATTATGTCAAAAAATCATAGAAAAAATAAAACTATACAAACAGATTTAGATGATAGGATTCGACGTGTAAGTTATGATAATGAAGCATTGGAGCCATATATTAATAATGAGTATCAATGTTTAACATGTGGAACAGTTGGAAAATCGAATCCAATAACATCTTTTTGTTTTGTTTGTGATGCAGATAATTGGACTGTTGTTTGAAACCTTATCTCTTATATAAGATTCCATTAATAAAGCTAATTATAAAAAGTTTTTTCTTACGAAGGTGCAAAAGCCTTTAAGACTAATAATTAATATATAAATAATGCAAAAAGGAACTACTGTAAAAATATATAATGAAAACCAATTAAGAAAGGTCTTCCCTCGTCTTAGGGCTAGTAAAAGTTTTTCATTCGACGCATGGGTTGAACAATATGGTATACCTACTTTCCCTAAATATTTAGAACATACTCCTGTTGGAATGGGATTTACTAGTAAACCTTGTAACACTTGGACTAGAGAACCCTACGAGGTTATTGATTTTAAGGATAGTGAATTTTCAAAATAAACCAAATGACAGAAGAAGGCAAAAGACAGCTTTTCCAAAACCTATCAATAACGGCTCACGGGATCAATCAGGAGTTGAGGGGGTTTATGACTAGAGTCAATTCCAAAAAGCATTTGTTAACTGAAGATCAATTTGAATCTATTAAGTCAGTTTTGTTTATGACTGATGAAAAATATAAAACTAAAAATGGAAAATACTGAAAACAAAGTAGTTACTTTTTATGTAAGACTTTTAACCTATGATCAGGCTTTAGAGTTAATAAAGGTTTAATGATAAGTATGAGAAAGATGCAGAAGGAAATTATACGAGAAGCATGGCTAATATCACCGTTGGTGGCACAGCTATACAGGGTCATGATTATCAAATTTATGCAGCTTCAGAATGGATCAAGGGGAAAGGCTATTATCACGAGATAAGTTCTAACCATCCTACTGTTACGGTCAATGGTATTGTCTCAAATCTTAAAGCAAGAGGGGTTATTTCTTAATATAATAATCAATGAAAAACTACAATTTATACAAAGACTCATTGCATGGAATAGAAGTTGCTTGCCAGAGTGAAAATTCTGCTTGGGTTCTTATTAGAAATGAATGCTATAATAGAGGTGGCTTACAAGTTCCAACCTTCGATCAAATCGAAAAAGTCAGAACTCTTACTGATAAAGAAATGAAAACCATTCGTGAACGTCAATTAAAGCAATTAAATAACCAATGAATCACTTCATAGAACGTCCAATTTCTAAAGGACATCCCAGAATAAAATTTGTATTCAAATGCGATAATTGCGGATCAATAAATTTTCATCGAGACGATTTTATGAAGGAATGTTCGAGCTTTTTTGAAGGTTATTTTACTTGTTCAGACTGCAAAAAAGAACATGACTACACTAGCGATTCTTTTATTCGTCAAAAAGAACAGCTTAGTTTGAACTTATAAACCTTTTGCTAGTACATTGAATATTGATTTTTATTCATATATTGAGTTTTATAAATTTGATATAGTGAATAATTTTAAATTAGATTCCGTACTTGTAGAAGAGAAGTGGTGTAAAATATTCACCTATGGAACTATAACAGCAGAATGGGACGAACATGAATATTTTGAAGTTAAAGCCATTGTAAACGCTGAAAAAGGGAATGGTCACTTTAAGGAATTGATAAGTGAGCTCAAATCTTATTGTTCAGATATAAATAAGCCTTTGCTCATATCAGATATAATACATATTAGATTCTTGAACCACTTAATCAATCATCATCAATTCACCAGAATAACGTTCTACTCCAAAAATATAGATTGTATCTGGTATCCATCTAAACTAAATACCAAATGAAAAATATAATATTTTTATTGCTTTTAATCCCCTCGATCACTTTTACCCAGACCGCTACATTCGATGTTGAGTTTATAAGTAACAATGATGGAGATACCTTTTATTGTTATGTTTATATTCCTTCAAATAAAAGAAACGGTGTAGATTTCAGAAAGAAGAAAGTAAAGTGCCGATTACATCAGTGCGATACATTTGAATTCGATTATGAAAATGAAGGCTGTGAAGGATTAGATAATAAGCCGTTTTTTGATTGTGTAAAAGGTGAAGCAGCTTATTATTATACTAAATACTTTCTTGAGAACAATTTGTTTAATATCAAATACCACTATAAAGATAAATATGGTAGATGGATTGTTCAAGTTTTATTTGAAGATGGATCAACTTTAAAAGACCGTCTAAAAGAATTAGAGCTACTTACAGGCAAGTATGAAAACATGGAAAAGCATCATAAAAAAATAAAATACTAATTGATTGATGAAATCATTAATAGATATTATTGGCACTATATTTTTTATCATGCTTATGCTGGCGGTTATAAGTCTCAAAATGACTTGTCATTTTAGTAAGCATGATCCATTTGTCATAGTCAGAGACAAAAATTTGGTACAAGATACCACTAGATTATCTTTAGCTGTCAAAGACAGCTTAGAAGTAAAAGTTTACTTTGACATGTTGATGAAAAAAGATACCATGAGAGTAGAGGATTGGTATGATGCTAGTAACTTGTTTTTGTTAAAAGATTGCCACAGTTGTGGAGTAATAAAAATAGACAAATGATAAAAATAGTTGTAGATAAAAACTCCAATAAAGAATTGATTGATTTTACGGAATCGGTCTTGTCTAAAAATGACTTAGATTACACTAAAGTACAAGTAGAGCCTAAAGGAAGTGCAGATTGTGGATTTTCATTTGTTCCAGACACTCCATACATAGAGTTTCCGAATAGTATTAGGCATATGCGAAATCAAAAACAAGTCCAATCTTTTGTTGAAAATTTCCTTAAAAATGGTCACCCTAATATTGTTGAAATAGAAAAGATTTTTGTTAAACAAAAAAGATATCCCTTTGGCATGAGTAAGCCTTTTGATTTTGAACAAGCATATTAAACTTATTATTTATCTATTACTTTTTTAATTCATAAGTTATTTTTTGCTCTAATGTTTTTTTTGTTGTAATATTGTGCAATGCTAATAATGAATATAGACGAAAATACATTTTGGAGGACTGCTTACCAATGCGCTGTACAAGCGAATTACATGAAAATGCAAGGAAAAGTTATCCAGTGCGTTATTCCATATAGTCATTATAAAGTTGGATTAAAATCTATATTGGACGGTAGAGCCAATCTAACGAAATGCTCAATCAGGGATAAAAAGCAAATTAACTCTGGAACTTGTCATTTTGTTTTAGATTTTGACAATAAATGTAGTATTAGGATATGTGCATATAATCAAAACTAATGAGGCTTCTATTTATTCTTGTATTTGTTTCAAATATTTGTTTTGCTCAAAGTAATATACTTTGTAATGATTCAATTTTTCAAGCAAAGTCTATTGTTGTAGAAAATGAAAAGTCATTTGATTGTTTATGTGAAGCTCAGTTAAATTATATACCTATAGGCGATGAAGACAATTGTGAATATATTTATTTAATTGAGTATAGGTTATTAAGTCAATATGACTGTAAACTGCTAGAATCAAAAATAACAGACTGGAAAGATCACCTGTTAACAAAGTCTTTAATGTTTTCAAATGAGAAAGACTGGAATAATTTTCATAAAATACAGCATATCCTAAAAGAAAGAGATTACTTCGCAATGATGTCTTTTTATAAAAATAATATTCAAATATATGAGATACGGCAAGGAGAATATATATCTGTACGAGAATAATACTGTATTATTTAGAGAGATTCCTTCTAATATAGATATTGGCAAAGATATTTTACTCAAGCCAATCATGTACAGTAAAAGCCAACCAGAGTCATTAAAAGAAGTTAGGGGGAAGCGAGACCCTAGAGTTTTAAAATCGCTTTCACAAGCACAAGTATTTAAACAATACGGAATAACAAGCCAAAAGCTCCTCGATGTCATGAAATATTATGGCAGCGGACGAGTGCCTACCATAGACCGATTGTCAGCGATGGGAACAAATATCGAGAACCAAACGAAAGTAAAGTTATTCGGTATCCCATCGATGACGCAAAAGCACTTTCATTTGTTGATGGGTTGGGCTTACCAATTAGACAACATGAATTTTTCGGTTGATATTTAATACATAAAGTATATGATCCACCCTTGGCATAAAGGTAAACGTTATTGGATGTACACTAACTGGAAAGAGGTGCCAGCTTCTTTATATCACCAGTATAGACAAATATCTGATAAAAATGCGAATATAGGAGATAACCTAGTATTGGCAAAAGATCAATACCTGAGTGCTTTAGAAATGAGGTTTAAGTCAGATGATAGTGAGTGTTTTGATAATTTCTTAGAATATTATGATCTTGAGTATTACGAAGACAGGCATTCAGATTTAAAAAACGAGTACATAGAAATGTGCAAGATCATGTTTGATAAATGGCTAGACTGGTCCACGTTTGTCAAAATAGATTTAGTTGCATTATTTAGCAACATTCCTCGTTCTGTTTTAATGAAGATGGATCGGACTGTGAATTCTAAAAATGAATACCATCAGGACAACTTACATTACTACTCGCAAAAACTAGCCTTGCTTTCTTCTGCTCCTTTACCATCCGTTGGGAATGCCATTTTTGATTTCCAGTCTCGAACAGATGAAGAAATTGGTATTTTAAGAAGTCAGGTTAAAAAAATAGAATCTAATTTTTACAGGAGAATAAAAATATCTAGGGAAGATAAGGCAATAAAAAAGCAATTTGCTTTAGCCAAGAACAACACCTTTAAGGTATTAAAGCCACACCAAATGACCACCATGATGAATGATAGGCTTAAAAACTTATTAAACAAGATGGTTTTAGACATGGCTAGAGGTGATTGGAGTAAGATAGTGAACTTTGTGGCTTTAGTGACCATAGAGGGGCAGTTTGACTCGCAGGAGATATTAGAAGCTATAGACGACGGTAAAAAATCTACATTGCTGATCAACGACCATTATGATGCAATTATAACATCAAAGTACCTTAATAGGATAAAATTGTTCTCGCAACAAAAAAATAAATTATCAATCTGGACTGCAATAGAAGTATTAAACTACTTCTTCGACGAAAAAAAAAACTTATCAGAAAGCATCCAGAAGCCCTCGGAAAAAAATTCAAGAAATCAAAGAACTCCAGACCTGTTACTAAAGAGACTGAGGAATATTATGAGCAATATGGATTTTTTGAATTGATTAAAAATGTAAGTGAGCATGCACAAGTAAGTATTCAGCAAATGTGGATGCTTCCTTTTGGTCTTTTTTTGAAAAAGGCTAGAGCATATGTAAAATGGCGTGATGCAGAGACAGCAGAAAAAGATGAGGATATAAGGAGACGTAAAGAAATGCAAAAGCAAAACGAAATTAATCGAAAAAATAAATAGAGAATTATGAAGAATAATCAACATAAGTTTGAAATAGATTCAAAGATTAGTAAAGAAATATCCAATGATTTAATTCACCAGGCAATTGAATGGGTGAAAGTGTCAGGGAATAGTTTGATTGTAACTTTTAAAATGGACAATGCAAATGATTTTATAGATGCTTATGAGTATGTTAAAACTAAAGTTGAATCTTCAAAACATAAAGTCGTTGAAATCAGTAAGAGTGCCAAAAGTTTTTCTTTTGATGTAGACCGTTCAATTGGGACTCCTATCTTTAAAATGATTAAAGAAAAGTATAGTACAGATGTCAAGATTAAGCGGTCAAGCGATCCAAAAAAACCTTCAAGGATAAGTGTACCTATTCGTTTAGTTTCTACGATTTATGAAGGAATGTCGCTGGCTCAAAAGATACAAAAGCTAATTAGTGATTTTAGAACGCCACACCTACTCAAACAAATCGGATCTCAATTAGATCGTGAGTGTCCAATGTATAAAACACATGATTTCCCTTTAATCAAAGGAAGTGAAATGATTGCAAAGGGTATCTTAGAAGATGGTAAAGGCGGTAAAATACATCCAGATAAAAAATACTATGACGACGATGCAGAAAAGGTGAAACTTCCTAAAAAGGTGCAGCTCAAAGATTACTACAGCAATAAAATATTAGAAACCTATTATACTGGAGAAGAAGAAATTATTAAAGTCGGTGGATGGAATAAAGTATACGAGGTCGTCGATCAAGCTTATCGAGATGCTGCTTACAGAAAACAAACTGATATTAAGACTAAGTTTATGGAGTCGCCATTGAACCCTGCTTTGCTTAAAACATTTGGACTACTCCCAAGTGATAGACCGAATGTGTTTATGGGCCATGGAATTATAGTTTCACTTTCACAAGAATTTGGAATAGGTATAAAAAAATCATTGCCGTTTTTGAACGAAGGAGTGATCCAGTATAACTATTCTAACTCGCATTGGGTGCACAAAGGAGATATGACTAACCAGTTAGTATCAGATTATTCAGAAGATGTAATCACAGCAAAAAAGATGCTGGACATAGGATTTACTGTAAATCTTGATAAGTCTAGTGTTGATTATATTTACATGGAGTCGGAAAACGAATATGCCGTGTTTGATAATGGTGATTTTAATTTATCACTAAAATCCAATGATAAGCGCATATTTAACGATAAATATTCATTTTTAGTTATTAAAGAACGCAACAATTCATTAACTGAAAGAGTATTAAAGTGGATGGATTTCAAGACAAGTAAAAATAAAGATGGTATTGAAATAATGAAATCTACAGGAATCGAAGTACAAATCGATGCTTCTTCAAAGCATATATTAGATATCGTTTATTCAAACGGGGATAAAAGAATTAAAAGTCTTCCAATAACGGTTTCTGAATTTATACTAGAAGTTGGTTTCGATCTTTAAGAATACGGTTTAGTAACGTATGTTACATGGGAATGTTAATCGGTTGCTCTGTTGTGGAGCGACCGTTTTTTGTTTGCATGCAAAAAAATAAGTATATTTGAACATGAATACAGCATATCTTAAAAACCTATTTCATAGTGACCCTTTAATGTTTGCGTTTATATTAATTATAGAAGAGGCATTTAAGGGAAGTGTACATATCTTTGGTAAAGATGAAACAATAGATACCGCTCCTGATAATTCTTTTCAGTTTGCTGTACCTTCTCAATCTCTCCGCCCGAAACAGAACCCTAACAATCTTCAAAAGAAGTTTCCTGTAATGGAGAGCGCACTGCGTGTTCAAGTGGCAATATGGTCAAGTAAACCTGATTGGAAAGATTGCCAAGAATATTATACCAACTGTGAAGGCAGAAAGATAGACATAACACACCTACATAACTTTAGGCAGTGGCAAACAGATAAGATAAAAATACTGAGCCAAATAATTTTATCTTTAGAAAGTTCGGTTTTCAAGAAGTGCTTTTGCTTCAAAATAGAAAATAAGGATATCCAGTATGTGTATGCAAAGGATAAAACAGCAAATAATAAATACGGAATTGTAGCAACATTTGTGCTTTTAGCAAAGCCTGATTTATGCTGCCCTAAAAATATAGATGCGGACATTCTTACAGAAGCATCTATATTAGATAAATTTGGAATCGACGTAAACGATAAATAATGAGCATTGTAAAAGGTTTTTTTGATTCTATAAAATCGTTTAGTAATAGGCTTTTAAAGTTTATCGCTCCTACTGTATTTAAGCAAAAAGATAAAATTGCTACAGGCAAGACGATTGAAAGCCTAGAAGTTGTTCAAGAGGTAGATTTAGGAGCAGCGGTGGGTATATCCTTGTATGGTGGGAAATCTGTTGAATTTATCAATCAAGGACTGCCTACTGGTGTTTATATTCCTGATGGAGAGTTGCTTGATTGGATGAATGCACGAGGAATACCTGCATCGGCGGAGAAGAATATTCAATGGGGCATATTCCATAATGGAGTAGAGCCTGTTCCAATTATCGATGCTTTAACTGACAATGGATTCCAAGAAGCAAGAAAGTTCTTTCAAGAACAAGCTGTGATTAATTTGAATCAAGGCATAGAAGATCGAATGAATGAATTGTTTTCTGGTGAAGAAATAAATTTATAATATGGAAACTTGTATTAACTGTAAGCATTTCAATCAAAAGACACAGGTCAGTCCAATTGCTGATAATATGTCTAAGATGGTTTTTAAAATGGTTTTGCCAGCCGATTACCCAGTAGATAAATCCTCAAAAGAGATTGTATCTATATGTAATAATGATAAGACAAATAACGATAGATCTGTTATTCAATATGGAGATTTATTTGCACCTCTCTATAAAGCTGGCGAGAAACTATATAGTAAAGCAGAAAAACCTATTGTAATGCAATCTAGTAGCTGCCCAAATTTTGAACCAATTAAAGTTTCTACCAAAAGCAAAAAGTAATGTTAGAATTAGTATCACAACCTAATACAGATTGTGCTTTAGCAGCATATCACTGCCCAATAACTTTTTGTTTTGAACAAACAGAGTTACAGTTACAGTCTGGTGTGAATTCTGGTGTCGGTTTTAGTGTATCACAACCCAATAATGGTGATTCTTTTTCTCTATCCAATCAGACATTTACCTTTGTTGATACATCTCCAATAGGCGCAAACGAAGTTTTAATTGGATCGGATGCTACAGAAACAGCGGTTAACTTACTACAAGCAATACAGAGCCATCCGTTTTTCTTTTGTAACTATGTGGCTGGTAACTTTTTTGCTCCTACTATTATTTTAGTTCAAAGTCTAATTGCTGGGCTAGATTCTAATTTTGAATTTAATAGTGATATTGATGCTATTACGTTTTTACCAGGATCAAATCAAGGGTTAGATGAAATATATAAAGAAAACTGTTTTTTAAACACTAAAATAGTAGACATAGATACAAGTAGTTTTTTAGATATTTCTATTGACCAGCCAATAACCATTAAAGACCGTATAGGAACAGCGTGTCTTTCGATACAGCAAATATTTAAGGACTACCCACTGCTATATACACCACCACCAGATTGTACAACAAACGTCCCCTATTTGGATGAAAATGTTTTAAGGAAATTTGATTTAAACTTTTGGGTTCAATGCACTAATTCCGATACGGGTTGTGGGTTAGAATATTCTAAAATAATAAAGATTCCAGATCTACAAGTTGTAAATGCTGCATTTCAAGTTAATAATGATGAGGCTTTTAATCCTTATTGTGGCAATATACAATCCTTGCAAGAATGGATGACATGTATG
>JAHDDQ010000138.1 GCA_020629275.1 Tenacibaculum sp.
AAGCTTTCAATAAAATCTCTGCAAATTCAAATTGTTTTTCTGGCTTTTTATCTTTTACTATACTAAGTGCAATAGATGGATATAAAGAATCTAAGACCATATCTCCATTTTCAAATAATATTTTCAAGAAATCTTTTCCAAAAATTACTCCAGTTCTCTCTTCGACAAACTTGTAAGCTCCTCCTTTTATATAGGGTGCTACTTCGTTTATTTTACCAACTCTAGCTCCTGTAAATAAACCGCCACTTACTATCTCTATCGCTATTTGATCTCCGTACTTTTCAACTATTTCTTTTATAACAGGAGAAAAACCATAACACCAACCACAAAGCGCATCGTAATAGTAAACTATCTTACTAGTTGTTTTTGCTCCCAGTTCTTTATTTTTTAAATCTAACTCATAACTTGTGCCTATATGACAAGACTCATCTTTAGGGTTACAATCTGATGTTATTTTTTCACTCATTATTTTGATTTATAATAAAATTTGAAATGTACTAATCCTTAATTAAATATATCTCTTAGTTTTTAAATTAAACTCCAATCTATTGATTGCACCCAATCTTGTAACTTTTGTGGTTTAACTTCTAGCTTTTCTTGAGTTATTGAAAAACTCTTTTTTCTAAGAAAATCCTGTTTTTCATTCACGTATCTATATAGATTTGAAATTTCTCTTCCTGCAAGTTCACCAAAAGCTGGTACTAACTGTTTTTCAAAATCGTTAGGAGTAACACTAACAAAATTCAATTGCTTTCCTATAGTTTTCCCTATGGATTCACTTATTTCTTCACCAGTATACGATCCACTGTTTATAGGAAGTACTTGACCAGATAGTTCAGGTTTATCTAATGCTGAACTAACATATTTAGCTAAATCAAAATGACTGATCCAAGGAAATTTACTGTCGGACTCAATAGGGTAAGGTACAATAGCTTCATTATGTATTATTGGAATTGACCATGGTGCAGCTATATTATCAATGTAGATATCTGGTACAAGTGTGATAATATTTAATCCTGAATTATCTAATATTTTCTTAATTTCAATTTTCATATCCAAAGCTAGATATCCTGTTGTTTCAGAAGGTAAGTCAAAAGAAGCATTATACACTATTAAGTTTACATTGTTTTCTTTGGCAGCTGAAACAAAATTAATAGTATAAGCCTTGGCTTTCTCGATATCAAAAATTAAAGGAAAAGTAAAAACAGCTGCATCTACTTCACATAAAGCTTTTTGTAATGAAGTTTTATCCTCAAAACTTCCCTTTAAAATTTTTATTTCATCATTTTGTATCAATTTATCTTCAGATGAAGTTAATGAAACTACTTTGTCTCCTTTAGAAAGTACTTCTTTTGTAATAGCACTACCTTGAAAACCTGTAGCACCAGAAATAAATATTTTTTTTCTCATGTCTTTATTTTAAACTGAGTGTAAAATTATATATTTACTTTCTTTTATGAAAGTACCTACTTAAAAGTACGGTACTAACTTAAAGGTATGTAATACTGATTTTAAAATACTTAAGAATGAAAAAAAAATCTCATATAGAACCTTGTCCTGTAAATGAAGCTCTGAAAGTTATAGGTGGTAAATGGAGTTTACTCATTATAAATGTAATCGATAAAGACAAAAAACGCTTTGGTGAATTAAAAAGATTAATTCCTACAATTAGTGAAAAAATGTTGATCCAAGAGTTGAAAAGGTTAACTTCTTATGGAATATTGAATAGAAAAGCATATCAAGAAATACCTCCAAGAGTTGAGTATAGCCTAACTGATCACGGAAAAAAGTTAATTCCTATTATATCTCAAATAAAAATTTTTGGATCCGCTATAATAGAGGAGTCTAAATAATTGATTTAAATTTAAATATTGTTTCCTCTATTAGGATATTTGAAGATACCGAAGGAAACAACTCTTTAAGTATTGTTTTACTATTATAATCTATCAATAAAGCACTTTTTAGATGTTTTATGCTTAAGCTCTCTTTACCACTTATCATAAAAAGACCACATAAACGATATTCAATTTCTGCAAAATTCTTATACAGTAATCTTGCTTTAGCCATTATTACCAATGCATCGTCAAAATCACCTAGAAACAATAGAACATCAGCTAAAGCTATATATATTTCTATTTCTTTGTCCTCTAACGCAATACAATTTTTAAAAGCTTTTACAGATTCTTCATAAAAGTTTAGTTTAATATTGATTTCTGCATATTTCCTCCAATATATTGGATTAGAATCGTCTATCTGAATCGCTTTGTTTATGTAATATATTGCCTTTTGATAATTTTTTGCTTCATAATATACGTTGGTTAGTAGTAACCAACCTCTATCTAATAAAGGATCTTCATATACTGCCTTATTATAGTATATAGCAGCGCTTTCTTTATCATGTAGTTGTTCATAACATTCCCCAACTCTTACATATGCATATGCTGTAGGATCGTCTAATTCTAAGGTTATTAGGTAGTTTTCAATAGCTTCTTCATAGCGATCCAGTTGCTCTAAGGTTTTTGCCTTTTCTAAATATCCACCAATGAATGTTTCATCAACTATTACCGCATAATCAAAAGCTTTTAAAGCCTCTTCAAAGTTCTGTAATTCAAAATATTGCTTTCCTAATTGATGCCATGCAACTTCGCAATAAGGGTTCTTTTCTATGTAACTTAGAAGAAAAAGTATAGATTCTTCATAATTCTCTTCCATTTCAAAACAATACACAATATTGTAAAGTGAAGAATAATCTTCGAAATCTATAGCTATACATTTAGCAAAATTCTGACGAGCATTTATATAATCATCCATGTACAAGTACTCCATTCCTATCATTGCCCATACATCAACAGGATCTTCAACAAAATCAAGCGATTTCTTTAGAATACTAATTGCCTCTTTATGCTTTTTTCTCTTTGATAAAATAATTGCTTTTTGAATGTATACCTCATCATTGTTAGGTGCGATAACTTCAATTTGAGAAAGTAAATTAATTGCCTTGTCAAAATTACCGTCAAACACATAAATTTCTATCTTAAGAAGCTTAAGTGATACGGAATCAGGATGCTGTTCTAAACCTAATTTAATTGCTTTTTTAGCCAATGAATGTTTCCCCACATTTAGATAATGCTGTATAATATACTCAAACTCTCCAGCATCAAAAAAATAAACATTGTTTGTTTTTAACATTGACTCAAATCTCGACAACGACATAGCTGTAATATTTGAATTCTTATATAAAGCTACTACAACTAGTAGCTATTTAAACAATAAATACGATTAGTTTTCAACAATTTAATTAACAACAATAATGACTATATATTCCTTGAAACTCATTTACAAACAACGAGTTTGATTTCCTTAATTATTTTTCTATATTTGGAAGAAGGTTGAACATCTAAAAAAACTAATATCAAAAATTATGAGCAAATTCGACGAAAAAGTAGCACTGTATGAAAACTTTATGAACGACAAAGGTTTGAAGTTTGACGCTGATTTACTAGCTGCTGTTACTAAAGGTTTAGGGCCATCTATTTACAAAAGAGATGCAGAAACTGTATCAGGTTCTGATGCCAAAGAATGTGAAACAGTTAAAAAGAACTTTTTAATTAAAAAATTAGGTTTAGCTGATAGCTCTAGTTTAGATGATGCTATCACAGAAGTTCTCGAACAAATTGGAAAATCTGAGAGAAGTAAATATCGTGCAGTTGTTTATTACCTACTAACTAAGAAGTTTGGTAAAGAGTCTGTTTACGGAATGTAAAAATTTCTATTTTACAATAAAACACAAACCTGTATTGATATCCAATACAGGTTTTTTACTTTTGTAATAACAAACAACTTGCTTATGTCTCAATTTATTAGTGTCTTCGACATGTTAAAAATTGGCGTAGGTCCTTCCAGTTCTCATACTCTAGGACCTTGGAGAGCGGCTCAAGAATGGATACAAATTCTTAAAGAAAAATCTATTTTTGATCATATAGCTGCCATCCAAGTCGATTTATATGGTTCTTTATCCCTTACAGGAAAAGGACATGCAACCGATTTAGCCATTCTCTTAGGATTGAGTGGCACAGATCCTGAATTTATTCCTATTGATAATATTGATATAATTATCGATAAAATAAAGAAAACTGAATTACTATTTTTTAATAATGAGAAAGAGATTTCTTTCACATTAGATAAAATTGTCTTTAATAGAGATTTTCTTCCTTTTCATTCAAATGGATTAATTTTTAGAGGATTAGACAAAAATAACAATGAAATTTCCACAGAGACTTATTATTCTATCGGAGGAGGGTTTGTTGTACAAGAAGAGGCTATAAAAGCCCCACAAGAATCAACTGAGTTGAACTTTCCTTTTCCTGTAGAAAAGGCTGTCGATCTTGAAATGTATTGTAAAAAACATGAAAAGTTAATCTCTGAGATTGTCTTTGAAAATGAAAATATTTTAAAAACTTCTGAAGAAATCAATAATAGACTAGATAGTATTTGGGATACAATGCTAGAATGCATGTATATAGGTTGTCATACCGAAGGAATATTACCTGGTGGATTGAATGTTAAACGAAGAGCTTTTAAAACACATGAAAAGTTAATCAAAGATACACCTTACTCTAATATTAATGAATGGATTAGTGCCATACGAAATACTGAAGTTAAATTTAGAGAAATTTTAAAATGGGTTAGTTGCTTCGCATTAGCTGTTAATGAAGTTAATGCTTCTTTAGGAAGAGTGGTAACTGCTCCTACAAACGGAAGTGCTGGTGTTATTCCTGCTGTTTTAATGTATTACATGGTTATTGAAAATCATGAAGCAACTATAGAGCATGTTCGTAAATTTTTGTTAGTCGCTGGTGAAATTGGAAGTATTTTCAAAAAGAACGCTACTATTTCCGCAGCTATGGGAGGTTGTCAAGCAGAGATAGGAGTTTCTTCTTCTATGGCTGCAGCAGCTCTAACTGAATTATTGGGTGGTACACCATCACAGTGTTTAGTTGCATCTGAAATAGCTATGGAACATCATTTAGGCTTAACCTGTGATCCTATTGGAGGTTTAGTACAAATACCATGTATTGAGCGTAATGCAATGGGAGCTATAAAAGCTATAAATGCTGCTGAACTTGCTCTAGAAACCGATCCTGAAGAGTCAATAGTTCCATTGGATAAAGTAATTGAAACCATGTGGAAAACAGCAAATGACATGAGTAGAAATTACAAGGAAACTTCAGAAGGAGGACTAGCTGTAACTGTTGGTTTAGCTGATTGCTGATAAAATAAAAAATGCTCAATATTTAATACGTTGAGCATTTTTATTTATGTTTTTCCTATTCTCTTACACTAAAACTTCCATTCGTTCTTACATAAAAAATAACTTCCTCAGAATTGGTGTTAGAAAATGTGTGTTCTGCTTTGCTAGTAGCACTGAAAGAACTACCAGAATCAAGCTTTATCTCTTCATTTTTATCAGGCATTTTATAGCTTAACTCACCTTTAATAATAATAGCGTGAAATATTTTTCCTTCATTAATTAGAGATCCTTCAAATTTACTTGGAAGCTTCACAAAAATACCTTTAAGATTTGTTTCGTCATCATTTTCCCAGAGGAAGCTTATTTCTGCATCACTCTGTTCGCTAATCCAATTTGTAGCTTTATTATTTAACCAAACCACGTTAGCCGCATCAATATTTATTGGTCGTTCTCCACTATCAAAAGCTTCGGTAATCGGTTTAACTAGATACGGTCCACTATCAATCTCTACATATGCTATATTTTCTTCTCCTTGGGCAGATGTAATATGTGATTCTCCTTTGGGCTGTGTCCAAAAACTTCCTGGCTTCATCCACATTTGCTCAGCATTTGGATCGTCATTATGAATTGTACCTTTAATAACTATTGCTCTGTATGTTACATTGTGTATGTGTGGCGGTGAAGAAAAGCCATCTGAAAATTTAGCTAAAAAACCTGTTGCAACTTTCCCTTTTCTATCTCCCCATATTGTTCCAGCTTTAGGACTTTTATCACCTCTGGCAGGATTCAATTTTTCCCACTTAATATCCGAACTCAATTTTACTTTATTCGTTGGATTTACAATCTTTTCAGAAGCCTTGTTTACTACATTTTCATCTTTTTGTTTAGGAGTCGTGCAAGATGAAAGTACCCCAAAAATGAAGACATATTTGATTATTTTGATCATTATAATATTCTATGATTAGTAATTTGTTAGATAATCATAAAACTACACATCCCCTTTTACATGGGCAATAACGGTCAAAAATGATAGTATACTTTTGATATTACAACTTTGAAATTATTTAAACATCTGTTTTAATCCAGCGGTTAAAAACTTTCCAGTCGGTAAAGATTTCATAATTGTTACATCATCTAATAACGTACTTTCATTTCCTAAAAACCTAAGAATTCTTTCAGGAGCGATTTTTCTAAACATGATACTAAAGATTCTCTTCCCTTCCATTTTCTTCGAAAGAAGAACTTCTAATAAAGTTCGATCATACCATTGAAATACTTTTTCTTTAAAAGTAAGTGGTACTAAGGGGCTTTTATCTTTTTCTAATTGAATTACAATTTTTTCTGTGTGCCTTTGAACAAATTGAAACGTATATCCAGTACTCGATTTAGTATAACCTCCTGCTGTTCCGATATTAATAATCCTATTTTTATTGTGTACTTCAAATTTTTGTAAAGACATTGGTATAACACCATATTCATCTTGAATTATAGAATAAGATGCAGTAGTAAATTCGTTACTAATATATTCTTTTATTGCTGCTTTGTAAGCCCGTTTTTCAAGAACTTCTGGAGTAAATAATGTATATTCAATTAATGCTCTATGCTTGCTAACAGGTAAAACATACATAAATGTTAAACCGTTCTCTTGCCCTACGCTAAAATCCATTAATCTACCAACCTCTGGATTAAATATAGGCTCTTTGGTTTCGATTTCCCATCCCATAAAATGTTGTAATAATGTATCTTCCTTTGAAAGCGATGGGTTTAGTAAATTTGTGGAGTTGAATATATATTCTGCTGAATAATTACCTTTGTCAGTTATTACTTCTGCTGTATTATCTTTAACATCAAAACTTAAAACCTCCTCATGTTTAACTTCTACATTTGTAAAATCTTTTGCATATTCAAGAACTAAATTATAAAAATCAAGTCCTTTGATCATTTTATAGGAGTAGTCTTTTAAAGTAAACTCATTCGTAAAGTTTTCGGTTTTAAATTGAAGTGTTTTCCATTCATGATGAACTATACTTTCAAACAAACCTGGTGCTTCTTCCCAGAAACACCAAGTTCTATCATTTGTTGTTTTTTGTTCTTTATCAATTAAGAGTATTCTTTTTTCTTGTAAAGTTGAATTCTTTAAAATTCTGTACAAAAGACTTAATCCCCCACAACCAGCTCCAGCAATTATATAGTCATATTTCATATTGTACGTTATTCAGCTATTTTGTTCTTTTGCGTGACTTCAAAATTATCTTGTAAAAACTAGCTCATTATCTTTGGACATTTCTTCTGCAAACTGATATCCATCTACATTAAACCCTTTAATACCATCTATAGAATCTACATTGTTTTCAATTAAATAACGTACCATTAAACCTCTTGCTTTTTTTGCAAAAGTCATTATAGTTTTATACTGACCATTTTTAAAATCTTTAAAAACAGGTACTATCATGGGTACTTTTAAAACTTTCTTGGGAATTGCTTTGAAATATTCTGTACTTGCTAAATTTACAAACAGTTCGTCATCTTCTAATTCTTCATTTAATACATTCGCCAAGCTATCTCCCCAAAATTTATACAAGTTTTCTGTTTTTCCAACCTTCAATTTAGTGCCCATTTCTAATCGATAAGGCTGAATTAAATCTAATGGTTTTAATAGTCCATATAATCCAGATATAATTCGTAAACGACTTTGTAATTCGTCTAATTTATCTGTTGAAATAGTAGTTGCATCAATACCTCTAAACACTTCTCCTGTAAAGCTGTATATCGCTTGTTTGGCATTATCAAGTGTAAAAGGTGGTTCCCAAGTTTGATTACGTTCATAATTCAAGGATGCTAAATCGTCTGAAATTTTCATTAATTCTGATAATTTACTCCTTGATAACGTTTTTAGTTTTTTATTTAACTTTAACGACTCCTCTATAAACTGAGGTTTTGTATGTAATGTTGTTGGTGCTTTACTTTCAAAGTCTAGCGATTTTGCTGGTGATATTATAATTTTCATACTTTGTATTGCTCTAAAAAGTAAAAATACAAAGTATATGATGTACTTTCAATATTTTAAACATACGTTTTTAAAATATACGCATAAGTATTAATTATTGAACAATACATATTTTAGCTATTCCAACCTTTCTTAACCTATGGTTTCAGATTACATCCTTAACTCAACAGACAAACTAACACAACTTGCGATTTCAAATGATTGTAAGTCATGGAATACATTATTAATCTTTATTAAAAGCTTACCCTATGGAAGAAATAAGAACAGGTTTGATTTGAGTCTTGTCTTTACAGAAAAAAGAGGTACCTGTAGTTCGAAGCATGCAGTATTAAGTGAAATTGCTAATCTTAATAAAATCCCAAATGTCAAACTCATTTTAGGCATGTATAAAATGAATAAACAAAATACACCAGGAATCGGTAATGTTTTATTAAGTTCTACAATTCACTATATCCCAGAGGCACATTGTTATCTGAAGATCCAAGGAACTCCGTTTGACTTTACTAGTGAATCTGCTGATTTTAATCGATTGAAAAATGACATTATTTATGAAAAAGAAATAATGTCTCAACAAGTTACTGACTTTAAGGTGCAATTCCATAAACAGTTCGTCAAATCTTGGATTAAAAAACAAAAGTTGATAGAGGATTTTGAAACTATATGGTTACTTCGTGAACAATGTATTGAAAATTTGAGTTCTTAAATTAACTCTATAGAATAAGCAAAACCCACCATAAAATCGGTAATGATTCCACCCAAAAAGAAGCATAATAAGCTGATTGCTTTCTTTTTGCTCGTTGAAGCAAAAAAGTTAATATCAAAAATACAAGAATATAAATAACTTTTACAGATTGGTTTGGAGTTACAAAAAACTCAATTAACATTGTTAAAGTTAACAGTACAAAACCTAACTTTTTTGTACGTTCTACTCCCAATATTTGTGGAATCGTCTGTAATTTTCTTTTGTCAAACTGTAAATCTCTAATATCAAAAGGTAACGTAAGAATAATCACTAATAAAAACCGCTGTACACTGTATAATATAATCTTAGTTGAATCTATATTAGGGTTATCAATTAGTGGAATTATGGCTGTTACTCCCGTCCATACTAAAGCAACAATAATTATCTTTAAAGAACCTATATTTCTAAGATTCTTACTAAATGCCTTTAAAAAAGGTACAGCATATAACAGTGTTAATACTCCAAAAGGAAAGAAAAACAGCATCGTCTTTAATTGAAGTTGTGCAGCGTAAAAAACCATTAATCCAAAACAGATAAGTGAAAACACTTGTATTAGTTTTAGATTTTGTGTTAAACTTAAGTGATGTAACTTAGCTATTCCTGCGTATTTCACGAAATTATACCCCGTAATAGTACCATAAAACACAAAATAATCTAATGGCTCATTGTAAGGTAATCTAAAATATAACTCGGTTACTCGAAGTAAGGCATAAACCGCAAGAGCTACATGAATACTAGAGTTTATGTAAAAACGAAATAAAGTGTTTAAAAAATTCACGAAACAAAAATAGTTTAATTGTTCATAATCTTAAAAAAAGGTTGAAAAAATCCAAGAGAGTATCTTAAAAAATCTTTAAGATTTAGTTATTTTTGTATTCCAAAAAACAACAACACACTAATGAACACAAATTCATTTCAATTACGTCATATTGGTCCTAGACAAAAGGAGCAAGAAACTATGTTAAAGGCAATTGGGGTAGAAAGTTTAGACCAGTTGATTTATGAAACCATTCCTGATGATATTCGTTTACAAAGTAAATTAGACTTACCAGAAGCCTTGAGCGAATATGAATATTTAAATCACATCAACGAATTAGGAGCCAAAAATAAAGTTTTCAAAAGTTATATCGGGCTTGGGTATCATGAAGCTATTTTACCTAGTGTAATTCAACGTAATATTTTAGAAAAT
>JAHDDQ010000139.1 GCA_020629275.1 Tenacibaculum sp.
TTATATAAATTCACCAGGAGGAGGAGTATATGCAGGTTTAGGAATTTATGATACAATGCAATTCATTAAGCCTGATGTGGCTACAATTTGTACAGGAATGGCAGCTTCAATGGGAGCAGTATTAATGTGTGCAGGTGAAAAAGGAAAACGTTCTGCATTACCACATTCTAGAATCATGATACATCAACCATTAGGTGGAGCCCAAGGTCAAGCCTCAGATATGGAAATTACGGTTAAAGAAATAGGAAAGTTAAAAAAGGAATTATACAATATTATAGCGCATCATTCTGGTCAAACGTACGAAAAAGTACATGATGATTCAGACCGAGATTATTGGTTAAAAGCAAGTGAGGCAAAGGAGTATGGAATGATTGATGAAATTTTAAGTAGAAAATAACGACTTAGAATTAGTAGAAAGTAAAGAAAATATTAAATGTCACAAGATCAAAATTTAGAATGTTCGTTTTGCGGACGCAAAAAAGCAGAAACAGATTTACTTATTGCAGGTATGGATGCACACATTTGTGATAAGTGTATCGAGCAAGCTCACGGAATCGTTGAGGAGGAAATTGCAGAAGCAAAAACAAGCAGTCTTACAAATGATTTAGTTTTAAAAAAGCCTAGAGAAATTAAAACTTTTTTAGACGAATATATTGTAGGGCAAGAACAGACAAAGAAAGCGATGTCTGTGGCAGTATACAATCATTATAAGAGATTACTGCAAGCTAAAAACTCTAGTGACGGCGTAGAAATTGAAAAGTCTAATATTGTGCTTGTAGGAGAAACAGGAACAGGAAAAACATTAGTCGCTAGAACAATTGCAAGAATGCTAAACGTTCCTTTTTCTATCGTAGATGCTACTGTATTAACTCAAGCTGGTTATGTTGGTGAAGATGTAGAGAGTATTTTAAGTAGACTTTTACAGGCAGCTGATTATGATGTTGAAAAGGCCGAAAGAGGTATTGTTTTTATTGATGAGATAGATAAAATAGCCCGTAAAGGTGATAATCCATCTATAACTAGAGATGTTTCTGGAGAAGGCGTGCAACAAGCTTTATTGAAATTACTAGAAGGAGCTGTTGTAAACGTAGCACCTAAAGGAGGAAGAAAACATCCAGAACAAAAATTTATTCAAGTAAATACCAAGGATATATTATTTATTGCAGGTGGAGCTTTTTCTGGAATCGATAGAATTATCAGTAAGCGTTTAAACATGCAAGCAGTAGGATATAGTGCTTCTATAGATGAAGATAAGGTTGATGAGGATAACTTATTACAGTATATTATTCCTGCAGATTTAAAATCTTTTGGGTTAATTCCAGAGATTATCGGTAGATTGCCTGTATTAAGTTATATGAATCCGCTAGACGCAAAAACACTTAGAGCCATATTAACAGAGCCTAGAAATTCAATTATAAAACAGTATCACAAGCTTTTTGCAATGGATAATGTAGAATTTTCAATGACTGAAGATGCTTTATTGTATATAGTAACTATGGCGGTAGAGTACAAATTAGGAGCTCGTGGTTTACGATCTTTGTGTGAAGCAATACTTACAGATGCAATGTTTGAACTTCCAGGATCAGATATTAGAGAGTTCGAGGTTACTAAAGATTATGCTGAAGAAAAACTTACTAAAAAAGCATTACAAAAGTTAAAGGCTGCATCTTAAAAAAAATAATTTTTAACGATTAAAAACCTCACAGAATTAAAATATCTGTGAGGTTTTATATATTTATCATATGATTACTAAACAAACTATAGATGTCGTTTTCGAAACTGCTCGTTTAGAGGAGGTGATAGGTGAGTTTGTACAATTAAAAAAATCAGGAAGTAATTTCAAAGGATTAAGCCCTTTTGTAGATGAAAAAACACCTTCTTTTATGGTGTCACCAGTTAAACAAATTTGGAAAGATTTTAGTACTGGTAAAGGAGGTAATGTAATTTCTTTCTTAATGGAACATGAACACTTTTCATATCCAGAAGCAATACGTTGGTTAGCAAAAAAGTACAATATTGAAATAGAAGAGACCGAACAAACTGATGAACAAAAAGAACAGCTAAACGAAAGAGAAAGTATGTTTTTAGTATCTAAGTTTGCTAAAGACTAT
Organism: Tenacibaculum sp.; assembly: GCA_020629275.1. Classification (GTDB taxonomy): domain Bacteria; phylum Bacteroidota; class Bacteroidia; order Flavobacteriales; family Flavobacteriaceae; genus Polaribacter. The sequence goes on from JAHDDQ010000139.1 coordinate 2,112, forward strand.
TTTCATGATATTTTAATGAATAGCCAGAAAGGGAGAGCTATCGGATTATCGTATTTCAAAGAGCGAGGTTTCAGAGAAGAAACGATAGAAAAATTTGATTTAGGATACTGTAAAGATGAATGGGATAATTTTACAAAAGCTGCTTTAACCAAAGGATATAATAAGAAATACCTAAGATCAACAGGTTTAACAATAATTAAAGAAGGAGGAGAAAAGGAACGAATGTTCGATCGATTTAAAGGCAGGGTAATGTTTCCTATTCATAGTATGTCGGGAAGAATACTTGGATTTGGAGGTCGTATCTTAACCAACGATAAAAAAGCAGCTAAATATCTGAATTCTCCAGAAAGTGATATTTATCATAAGAGTAAAATTTTATATGGTATATATCAAGCAAAAAAGGAAATTTCTAAACAGGATAATTGTTATTTAGTTGAAGGGTATACTGATGTTATATCATTTCACCAGTCTGGAATAGAAAATGTAGTAGCTTCATCTGGTACCGCACTAACTCCTGAACAAATAAGGCTAGTACGTAGATTAACAAATAATATAACAGTACTTTTTGATGGAGATGCTGCTGGAATAAGAGCTTCTTTACGTGGTATAGATCTTATTTTAGAGCAAGGAATGAATGTTAGAGTAATAACATTTCCTGAAGGGGAAGATCCAGATAGTTTTGCAAAATCAAAATCTGACGCTGAACTAAAAAAACACTTAGCAGAGCACGCACAGGATTTCATCAATTTTAAAGTTTCTTTATTAATGGATGAAGCTCAGAATGATCCTGTTAAAAAGGCAGGATTAATCCGAGATATTGTTACGAGTATATCTAAAATTCCAGACGGAATTCAGCGAGAGGTATACATACATGAATGTGCTCGAATTATGGATATTTCAGAACGCGTATTATTTAGTGAACTAGCACAGTTAATAAATAAAGGAGATAGGGAAGCCCAAAGTCAGCAAAGAAAACCTGTTTTAGAGCCTGTAAGACAGCAAAAAGCACAAACTAAAGTAAATAGTTTATTGCTTTTAGAAAAGGAGATAATTCGGATATTACTGTTGTATGGTAACGAAGAAGTTGGTTTTATAAATTGGGTAAATGGTGAAGATAAATATGGTAGAATAGTTCTTGAGAAAGAAGAGTATGTAAATACTGTATCAAATGAATTATACTTGAATTTGCAAGAAGACGAAATAGAATTTACGAATGAACTTTTCAAAGAAGTATATTTTGAAATTATACATCAATTAAATCAAGATGAGAAAATATCCATAGATAAATTAATAGTAAGTGAAAATCCATCGATATCAAGTGTTGTAACGAACATACTTATGGATGATGAAAAATACACATTGAGTGATTGGCAACGCAAAGAAATTTTTGTAACTGAAATAACCAAAGTCTTACCTAAATTGGTTACTGATGCTATGTTAAATTTACGTAGGGTTTTAATAGAAAAGAAGATAAGTACAATAATAAAAGAATCTCAAGAGAAAGAGGAGACTCCTGACTTAGAGGAGGTAACGAATTACATAGAGCTCAAAAAATTACTCTTTGAAAAATTAAATAGAGTGGTTTAACTTACTGTGATCTTATTTTTTTTAGTAACTTTAAACCGAAAATAAGAATCAGAAATAAATCTACTAACTATGAGAAAATTGCTCCAAATAGGTCAATTACTACTGTTGTTCGTGCAGTTACCTTTTCAAATATCCAACGGGCATAAGAAACACGCGTATAAAAAGATTAAACAATTAATGGTTTCTGCGAATCTACTTTAACTCAAGAGGTATTTCGCAAATAGGAATAGGAACCATTTTATGTTGGTTTATTCGGTTTAATCTTGTGTAAATCGAATAAACTTCCTTTTCACGGTCAGAAAAGTCTTCTAGTGTTTTACCTTCATCTTGCATTTTCATGGCCCATTCTAATTCATCATAAGAAGCACCAATTTGATCCTCATCTGTTCTACTATCTCCAAAAAGACCGTCAGTAGGTTGTGCTTTTTGAATAGAAGCAGGGACTTCTAAAAACTCACCCAACGCATAAACTTCAGACTTTACCAAATCAGCGATAGGACTTAAATCTACACCACCATCACCATATTTTGTGTAAAAACCAACACCAAAATCTTCAACTTTATTTCCCGTACCGGCAACCAATAAACCATGCAAACCTGCAAAATAATATAAAGTTGTCATTCGTAATCTAGCTCTTGTATTAGCTAATGCCAAATCTAATTTAGGAGACGCATCAACTTTAGGAATAACAGTTTTAAAATCTTCAAAAGTAGAAGTTAAATTTACTTCAGTTTCACTAACATTATTAAAACGGTTACGTAATTGTTTAATATGCTCATTAGCTCTATTAACTTGGCTTTTTGCTTGATGAATAGGAAGTTCAACACAAAGCGTAGGTAAGCCAGTTTTTGCACAGAGGGTAGAAGTAACAGCAGAATCTATTCCACCAGACACACCAACAACAAAACCATTCACATTCGCATTTTGAGCATATTCTTTTAACCAATTAACAATATATTCAGCGACTTTAGGAGTATCCATGTTATACGATTTTAGTAAATTCGAAGTTTTAAATGTTAACGTAAATATAGGTAATCAGATTAAGGTTTTAAAATATGAAGCTTAAAAGTTATCTATGTTTTTAGTATCAATAAATTCTAAAAACAATACAAAAAGTGTTAAAAAACAAATTAAAAAGGGATAAAATAGTTCTCATTTTTACAATAAGCATTATTTTTTTTTCATGTAAAAAGCAAAATGATAAGTTAAATATAGATGTCTCAAATATCAATATTACTACTAAAATAGCTAGGTTTGATATAGATTTCTACACTACAACTTCAGCTACTTTATCGAAGACAAAAGAGAAATATCCTATGTTATTTCCAACAGAACACGATTCTGTTTGGATAAATAAAATTCATAACGAAGATGAAATAGCTTTATTCAAAGAGACTCAAAAACAATTTGGAGACTTCTCTTCTGAAAAAAAACAATTAACAGAGTTGTTTAAGCATGTTAAGTTTTATAATCCTAACTTTTATGCACCAACAGTAATAACAATGTTAACAAATATTGATTATGACAACAGAGTATTATACAATAACAATTTTTTATTAATTTCTTTAGATGCCTACTTAGGTGCTAATCATGAATTTTATAATGATTATCCAATATATATAAAACAAAATAACACAAAGAAACACTTAATAGTAGATGTTGCTAATGCAATTATTAAGGAGCAATTACAAGTAAACACAAGACGAAACTTTATAGATAAGATAATTTATGAAGGAAAGAAAATGTATGTTTTGGATGCTTACTTACCAGCTATTTCCGATAGAGAAAAGATAGGGTATTCATCAGATAAACACCAATGGGCTGTTAATAGTGAAGAAGAAATTTGGAAGTATTTTATAGAACGTGATTTGTTATATAATACTAACCCTAAATTAAACCAACGTTTTATTGATACAGCACCTTTTTCAAAGTTTTATTTAGGAGAAGATAATTTGTCTCCGGGGCGAATAGGAGTATGGATCGGCTGGCAAATTGTTCGATCATATATGGAGAATAATGACGTATCTTTGCCGCAGCTTTTACAAGCTAAAGAAGACGAAATTTTCAAAAAATCTAATTATAAACCGAAGCGATAATGGCTGTAAAACATACTTCTGAAATAAAATTTAAAGTAGAACTAGATGAAAATAGAATTCCTGAAGGAATCACTTGGAATGCTCAAGATGGAGGAATAGAGAATGAATCATCTAAGGCCATAATGCTGTCTGTTTGGGATCATAAGCAAAAAGATACGTTACGTATGGATTTATGGACAAAAGACATGCCTGTAGATGAAATGAAGCAGTTTTTTCATCAAACCCTAGTATCAATGTCAAATACTTTTGAAAGAGCAACAAATGATGAGAAAATGAGCGCAACTATGCGAGATTTTTGTTCGTATTTTGCTGAAAAACTAGAGTTAGTCGATAAAAAATAAAATACTCTGCCTAAATAAGAAAGTTAAAAATCAAGGACGATGTTCCTTGATTTTTTTTATGATGGATTTATAATCTTCTTTACGGTTTACAAAATCTAATTCAGAAACATCAATAACTAACACATTTAAATTGCGTTGTGTCTTTATAAAATTAGTATAACCGTCGTGTATCTTTTTAAGATAGTTAGCCTCTATATTTTGTTCATAATCACGACCTCTTTTTTGAATATTCTGAAGTAATCGATCAGTATTTTGATATAAATACACGTATAAATCAGGCTTTACGATTTCTTTATACATTACATCAAACATTTTTCGATACAATTTGTATTCATCTTTTTGTAATGTAATTTGAGCAAAGATCAATGACTTGAAAATATAATAGTCAGAAACAATAAAGTTTTTAAATAAATCAAATTGAGCTAAATCATCTGATAATTGTTGGTAACGGTCGGCTAAAAAACTCATTTCTAAAGGAAATGCATAACGCTCTTCATCTTTGTAGAACTTTGGCAGAAAAGGATTATCAGCAAAGCGTTCCAAAACTACCTTAGCATTGAATTCATCAGACATCATTTTAGACAAAGTAGTTTTACCGGCTCCTATGTTTCCCTCAACAGCTATATAATTGTATTGTTCAGAAATAGGAATGGGTCTATCTAGATACAGATCAATTTTTTCAAGTTCACTATCATCATTACATTCAGCCAAACACGCTATTATTTTTTTCTTTGCTATTGGATGGATTATAACAGAGGCAATATCAGTAAGAGGAGCTAATGCAAACTTACGTTCTAACATTCTTGGATGTGGAACAATAAGCTCCTTAGAGAAGATGATTTCATCATCAAAAAGCAGTATATCAATATCAATAATTCGGTCTGTATATTCGTTACTTTCTTTTCTGACTCTCCCTAACTCATTTTCAATAGCTAAGATTTTAGTGATTAGTTTCTCTGGAGGTAGATAGGTAGATACTTTAATACAAGTATTATAAAAAGTATTCCCGTTGAAGCCCCAAGAAGGTGTTTTGTAAATTGAAGCTATACTAATAATTGCACCAATTTCTTCTGCAATAGTATTAACTGCTTTTTGGAGGTTTTCAAGTTTATTACCTTGATTTGTACCCAGAGATAAATATGTTATTCGTTGTATCTTCAACTTTTAATTTTGTTATGCAAAGAAACGAAAACCTAGTAATAATTGTTTAAATGTTAATACTAATTTTTAAAGTTTAGATCATATAAAAAAGACCAGGAATACTACATTTGTAAAAACAACCCCTATCTAATGACAACACTTAAATCAAACATTTCATTAACTATTTTTTTAATATTCAAAATCACAATATTAATTGCGCAAAACACCTATTATGTTGCTACTAATGGTGATGATAATAACTCAGGAACAGAAGCTAGTCCATTTAAAACATTTAATAAAGCAATTTCTGTAATGTCTTCAGGAAGTACATGTATTATCAAAGGAGGTACTTATGAAGAACAACTGCTTATTAATAAAGATGGAGTGGCAGGAGGTTATTTAACCTTTAAAGCAGCACCAGGAGAGCGTGTAAAAATTAAAGCTACAAAATACATTAATGGCTGGCAATCGCATGTAGGTAATATTTACAAGACAACAGTTGATATGACTATTGCGCAACGTTACAGGAATATTTATCATGACGAAAAATATATGGATTTGGCAAGATGGCCAAATAATGAAGATAATAACAGATTTACAGTAGATTGTAAGTTTATTGAAGGAGGAAATAGCAACTCTTTTATATTGACAGATGTTCCAGATTTTAATTGGACTGGAGGTCTAGTGTATTATTTAGGTGGACATTCTGGTACAAGTTGGACTAGAGAAATTACTAAGAGTTCGACTACTAGGATAGAGCATGCAGGAGTCGATATTACAAAATGGCCGTTTAACCCTCACAACCCAACTATTTTAAGAAATGGACACAAAGGACAATTATATTTATTCAATAAATTAGAGGCTTTAGATTATGCGAGAGAATGGTTTTATGATGAAATTACAAAAACATTATATTTCCAAACAGCAGATGGTAAAAAGCCTAATGATAACACTGTAGAATATGCACATAACAAGTTTGTAGCAGAATTGAAAGGAGATTATATAAAAGTTCAAGGAATTGAGTTCTTTGGAGGAAGTGTAAAAATTAAAGGGAAATTCAACATTTTCGAAAATAATAAAGTGATTCATGGTAGTGAAGGTTTTGATACTTTAGCAAGTACTTCTGCTGGTGTAGGAGAGTCCGCTATTGAAGTCCTTGGGCCTAATATTACCGTAAAAAACTGCATAATAGACAAAAGCTCTGCAAATGGAATCTCAGTAGCAAACTGGGCAGATGCCCATAATTCTGTTATTGAAAAGAATATTATTACAAATATTAATTATTTAGGAATTCATGCAACACCTATAAGATCTACTGCAAATAATGTGAAGGTATTGAAGAATAGAATCACTAATTCTGGAAGAGATGGTATGTATGTTAGTGGTAATAATTGTGAAGTTGCATATAATGATGTTTCTAAGGCACAGTTGATAAATGCAGATTCAGGAGTGTTTTATACAGTTGGTAATGCTGATTCAAAAGAAACTGAAATACATCATAATTGGTTTCATGACTCAAAACCTCCTTCGTATGCAGGTGAAAAAGCAGCAGGAATTTATTTGGATAATGACAGTAAGGGATATGTTGTGCACCATAATGTAGTATGGAATGTTTCTTGGTCTGGTTATCAAGTAAATTGGGCCAATTGGAACCTTGATTTTTTTCATAATACTATTTGGAATGCAGGACAAGCAACTGGAACATGGGTAAATGGTTACGAACAAAAGAATAACAGAGTATATAATAACTATTCTAATGTAGGTGATTGGTTTACCGTTACAGGTTTTGAAAATAATGATAATTTAATTAATGCTACCTCACCTTTAGTCAATGCCAACGCACAGAATTTTATGCCGCTAGAAGCAAGCGAAGTAGTAGATAAAGGAAGAATTATTTCAGGTTTTTCAGTAGTCTATAATGGAGCAGCTCCTGATATTGGGGCATACGAATACGGAGGTACACAATGGACGGCTGGTATTAATGCAATTGAAGATAATGAAACGACGCTAAACGTTACAGATGTAACAGAAGAAAATAATATAGATATATTATTATACCCAAATCCAGTAAAAAATATATTAAATATTAGTTTCAAAAATACATTTGATTTCAAACATTCCTTTCTAGAGATATACTCAATATTGGGAAACAAAATAATATCTTTTGAGTTAGATAAAATTAGAACAGAAAATACAGTTAAACTTCCAGTAAATGATTTAGCTATAGGGAATTATTTACTTAAAATTATCTCACCTACTAAGGTTAGTAGTAGAATAATCATCAAAAATTAAACAATAAAAAAACCGTCAATAAAATTGACGGTTTTTTTATTGTTTAATTAAGAAAAGAAATTAATCCTCTTTCTTATCTTGTCTTGGTTTTCTATCATCACGGCGATTATCACGACCACGATTATCTCTAGAACCTCTATCTTTATTGTCTCTTGGAGGTCTCGCTACATAGCCTTCTGGCTTAGGTAACAATGCCTTACGAGATACTTTTTCTTTACGTGTTTTAGGATCTATACCGAAGTACTTCACATCTAATACATCTCCTAAATTAACCACATCAGTAACATTGTTAGTACGTTCCCATGCAAGTTCACTTACATGTAATAAAACTTCATTTCCTGGAGCTTCTGTATATTCTACTACAGCACCAAAATCTAACATTTTAATTACTTTAACTTCGTAAACAGAACCTTTTTCTGGTTTAAACATCATAGATTCTATTTTAGAAATAACAGCTTCTATACCTTCTGGTTTTGTTCCTAAAATTTCTATAATTCCTTCTTCTGTTACAGCATCTTCTGTAATTACAATTGTAGTTTCAGTTTCTTTCTGTAATTCTTGAATGTGTTTACCACCTGG
>JAHDDQ010000140.1:0-9124 GCA_020629275.1 Tenacibaculum sp.
TGTTCGTTTACTAAATACATTAAGAAGTCAGCATCTTTGTAATCGATGTACTTAATACCGCTCTTTTTAAAACGACAGTATTTTGCTTCTTTTTTAGTTTCAATGTCAAGCGGAGTTAAATAACGAACTTCTCCCTGCTTGTTTCCTTTTGCTTGTTGTTCAATTGATGACATAATTGATTACTTTTTTGCAGATTTAACACGACGTTCTCTTCTCTTTTCAGCCCAAATTGCTGCATGCTTATCTAATCTTACGGTTAAATAACGCATAATGCTATCGTCACGTCTAAACTCTAATTCAAACGGAGTGATAGTTTCACCAGCTACTTTGTACTCTAATAAGTGATAAAAACCACTTTTTTTCTTTTGGATCGGGTATGCTAATTTCTTTAATCCCCAATCTTCCTTGTGGATCATTTCTGCACCTTTAGAAACCAAATAGTCCTCGAACTTTTTTACTGTCTCCTTTATCTGAACTTCAGATAAAACGGGATTCAAAATGAAAACAGTTTCGTAATGATTCATAATTATAAAATTTATTTTTAAGCCTGCAAATATATGGTTTTTTTATTATTTAACAGCATTCAAACTTATAAATAATTGTTTTGTATATTTTGCGAACAAAATCTTAAATATGAATATACCAGAAATTCCAAATCTTATACATTACGCAATTCCTTTTTTTATTATTACTGTAGTAGTCGAAGCCATACTTACTGTAAAAGTTAGGTTAGATGAATATCAACTTAAAGACGCTTCTGTATCTATCGCGATGGGGCTTGGTAATGTGTTTGTGGGATTATTAGCAAAAGTTGTAATGCTAACTGTATTTTATTTCGTTTACAAATATCGTGTATATACTTTTTCTTTTTCGTGGTATTCATGGCTAATTTTACTTTTTTTAGAAGATCTAATATATTATTGGAATCATAGAATTGCTCATGAATGTAGACTTTTTTGGGCTAGTCATGTTGTACATCATTCTTCTGAAAAGTATAATTTAAGTACTGCACTTCGACAAACTTGGACAGGTGGCTTTTATACTTTTATCTTTTGGATTCCTTTGATTTTAATAGGCTTCCACCCTATAATGGTATTAACGCAAATGAGTGTGAGTTTATTATATCAGTATTGGATTCACACTGAATTGATAACAAAATTACCTAAATGGTTTGAAGCTATTTTCAATACTCCAAGTCATCACAGAGTGCATCATGCAACCAATCCACAATATTTGGATAGAAATCATGCCGGAATTTTTATTATTTGGGATAAACTTTTTGGAACTTTTGAACCTGAAGTAGAACAACCAGTTTATGGATTAGTTAAAAATATTAATACTTACAATCCTATTAAGATTGCATTCTTAGAATGGTACACTATGTTACTGGACGTTTTTACAAGTAAAACTTCATTATTTAAAAGATTATCATACTTCACAAAACCTCCTGGATGGAGACATGATGGTTCTGGAATACTATCTAATGACCTACGTAAAGACTGGGAAAATAATGAAAAAAGAGCGCAATAGTTACGCTCTTTTTGTAGATAAATAAGTAAATAATATTAGTTTCTATTTTTAACTTTGAATCATTTAACACTTTAAAATCTCTAAATATTTATTTACAGACTCAGTTCTAAAAGATCAAAACGGACTCCTATGGATATATTTCTAATATCTGTATCATTAAAAAGAGGATTTAAATCATATTTGGTATACAAACCTACTCCCCTATATGAAAAGTAAGCTCCTAGTCCATAATTTAAAGTATTAGTATTGAAGCTATTTTCTTGTACTTCTTCTACTCTTATTCCAGTTGGATTTGTATACTCTAAATACTGACGTGTACCTAGTTTAAATCCTAAGAAACCTCCTAATCCAAAACGAAAGCTTTTATGTGTTCTATCTCCTATCTTACCATCTGAATATTTTTTATTTTTTGAAAAATCAACTTCAAGATACATAGGAAATGTCATTTGAACATGTCTCAATCTGCTTTCAGATAATGAAATAGGATTTACCGTTAAGTTAGTTGTATTGCCGTTTAAAACATGAAATTTATTATTCTTAGCTCTTAAATTATTCCATAAAAATGAAAGTCCATATTTGAAATACAATTTTGATGGCTTTTTTGATAATCGCGTTTTCCAGCTTAATCCTAATTCATAAAAATGAGATTGCCAAAATTTATAGTTAGAGGTGTTAAGTGATTCCAAACTATGATTCACAAGTACATTATTTACTCCTAAAGCAAAAACAAATTGTGTAGTTGTTCTTCTCTTTCGCCTTTTCATTTTTCTAATGCTATCATTCTTAAATATTTTAAAACGAAAAGTACTTTTCCCTATTGTTAAAACATCTTCTTCATAATCGCTTGAATTACTAGCTATTTTACCATTTGTTTTATCTTGAACTAATTGTTGTAGTTTTTGTTCTTGTATACTGATAAGTTCTTCAATTCTGTTAGCATGATATTGTGAGGCTTCCTTTTTTAAACTCCCTGCCATTTCATTAGAAATTTCATTGCGCTCTAATTTCAAATTAATTATTTTTACCTTCTGCTTCAAGGAATCTTTTTGCTGCTTGGTAATTTCGTCTATCTTTTTTGAAATTTCAGCTACTTCGTCCTCAAAAAATTTACTTTGAGATTGGGCAATGGTAGTGCACAGAAGCACTAATACAATTAGTATTCTTTTCATCATTAATTATGTTTTAAAAATTTATTTTGAATTTAACTTGGTGTACACCCTAAGTTTGTAAGTTCTTATTTATTTCTATCAGCTATAGCAACAATAATATTAGATATTTTCAATTTTAAGTCTTGCACAAAATCTCCTTGCAATTCATCTACTTCTATGGAACGTTCAACTTCCGCTAATATCGTTTCTGGTCTTATATTACTATGAGAAGTACCTAATTGCTTTTTTATTGTAGCTAACACATCTTCTCTTTTTAGATTGAGATTAGCATAATATTCTTGTACCTCTTTTGATGAGTGTGTAACTGCATATAAAAGATCTTCACTATCAATAGTTATGCGTTTATTTTTAACTGTAGTTGTATCATTTACTAATTTTCTTTCAGATTGAATTACTGTTCTAGCTACTATTACTTCTTTGGGTAATACTTTGTCAATAATTATTTTTTCTTCAGTTAATTTATTCTCAACTCGCTTCTTAATCTTCTTTAGATTGCTTTTAGAAGCAATAGCCTTTTGATGCATCATTTTTTGTTCGAAGACATTGTCTTTTATCTTAATGGTATCTTTGGATAGTATTTGATTGTTATTTTCTGATACTACTTCTACCTTAGTTGGTATACTAACTTCTTCGTCATTTGAAATTACATACGCAAATACACTGAAAATTAAAATTACACTTGCTGCAACTCCTAGAAGATTGTGGAATTTAGACTTGTCTTTCTTTTTTGCATCATCTAATGTATACTCTAACCGTTCCCAAGCAGATAAAGAAGGCTCTATGCTTCTGTTCTCTAACTTTTCTCGAATAACTTTATCTATCTTATTTTCTTGCATCACTCACTTCGTTCATTTTTATATAACTCTTTTGTAACCACTTTCTCGCCTTAAATAATTGCGACTTTGAAGTGCTTTCTGAAATTCCTAACTTCTTAGCTATTTCTGTATGTTTGTAACCTTCAATAGCATGTAAATTAAAAACCATTTTATAACCTTCAGGAAGTTTATCAATTAAATTTTGAATATCTTCTACTGATGTATTTTCTAAATTTTCAATTGCTAGATCAGAAAATACGTATTCTTCTTCTGTTAATTGTATCGGATTTTTCTTTCTCAAATATGAAATACAGGTATTCACCATTATTCTGCGAACCCAACCTTCGAAACTACCTTCATTTTTAAACGTATGTAATTTATTAAAGACTTTTAAAAAACCTGATAACATTAGTTCTTCAGCATGATGTATATCTTTCACATACTGCCTACACACATTTAACATTTTTGGAGATAACATTTCAAAAATTTTTTTCTGTGCTTCTCTATTATTCTGAACCGCTTTTTTAATTAAAGCTGCTTGTGATGTATGTAATGAAATAATTTTCAAAAGATATCTTATCGTTTAGGTCTTACAAATATAAAGACATGTAATTTTTAAAAAAGGTTGCCTCGATTTTTGAAAAAATAGAAAAACTTGTTTAGTTAAACACAAAAAAACCTTCTAAAATTATCTTTTAGAAGGTTTTAGTACTTGCATAGATGCAATTATCGGGGGAATAGAATATTCTTTTAATTTAAATTTTATATTTTAAATATAGGATCTTTTAACTTATTTCGCAACAGGAAAAACCCCTTTAATAACTAAAAATCAACCCCTAACAAAAATATTATAATAAATTTATTACATTCTTCTTTAGAAGTACAGATTCTATATTCTTAAATTTTTAATTAAATGCTATTAAACTTTTGTTTATGCTTTGTCACAGGTTAACTGTGTGCTTAATGTAAATTAAGAATTTTATTTACCCTATTGAGTTCTCTCTTAAAATTTGCTTCTGTAATTTCTGTTTTGTAGAACGGTATAATTCTTTTCAACTTATCCATTTTCTTTTCATCTTGTAATGACTCCGGAAATGCTTTTTCTAAAACATCTAACATTATTGCTGTAGCAGTTGAAGCTCCTGGTGAAGCTCCAAGCAGACAAGTTATACTTCCATCTTTACTACTTATAACTTCGGTGCCAAACTGTAATCTACCTCCATCATACGTATCTTCTTTTATAATCTGAACGCGCTGACCAGCTTTTAAAACATCCCAATCTTCACTTTTAGCATTTTTCATAAACTTTTTTAACGCTTCCATTCGATCTTCTTTGTTCATCATAACCTGATGAATGAGGTATTTAGTTAAAGGTAAATTATGCCAAAAGGCACCCAATAATGGAGATATATTATCAAATTTAACTGATTTTAATAAATCTAGGTTTGAGCCTTCTTTTAAAAACTTTGGACTAAAGCCAGCAAAAGGTCCAAATAGTAGTGATTTTTTTCCGTCGATATAACGAGTATCTAAATGTGGTGTTGACATCGGTGGATCTCCTATTCCTGCTTTACTATAAACTTTTGCATTGTGTTTTTCAATAATATTTTTATTATTACATACCAACCATTCCCCACTTACTGGAAAACCTCCATACCCTTCCTTTTCTTCTATTTCAACTTTCTGAAGTAATAGTAAACTTCCGCCTCCAGCTCCTATAAAAACGTGCTTGGCATCAATATTATGCTTTTTACCTGTTTTTGTGTTTTTAAGAGCTACAGTCCAGTCGATCTCAGTATCTGGATCTACATCTAAAACTTCCTCGTTACAGTAAACAGGAGTATCAAATTCTTCTTCTAAAATCTTGAATAACGTTTTTGTTAGCGCTCCATAATTTACTTCGGTTCCTCTGTCCATTCTTGAAGCTGCCATAACCTCTTCTTCAGTCCTATCTTCAGTTATTAAAGGAAACCATTCAGTCATCTTCTCTAAACTACGAGTAAATTCCATGGTATCGAACATGAAATGACTTTTTAATGTATTGAAGCGTTTTTCTAAATAATCACTATTTACTTTCCCTGTTACCCAACTGTGATGCTTTACTGGCATTACAAATGTATTTGGAGATTTGATGTATCCTTTCTCTGTCAAATACGCCCATAGTTGTTTGGAAATTTCATATTGTTCACAAATTTTAAAAGCTTTATCTACAGCAATATTACCATTTTCTAATTCTGGGCAATAGTTTAATTCACACAATGCAGCATGACCTGTGCCTGCGTTATTCCATGCTGCAGAACTTTCTAAAGCTACATCTTGTAAACGTTCTACTATTAAAATAGTAATCTTAGGAGCTATTAATTTAGCTAATAATGCTAAGTTTGCACTCATTATTCCACCACCAACACATATTAAATCATATTCTTTTTCAAAATTCATTGCATTCTGTTTTTGGATTCAGTATAAATATATGAAGATTACTATTTTATTGTATCTAATTTGATGTATTCTTATTTAATTTCTACTTTTTAAAACTGATTCGATGTCTTGTAATGAGAATCCTTTTGCTTTCAATAAAATTAAATAGTGATATAATAAGTCCGCAGCTTCATTGGTAAATAAATTATCGTCGTTATCCTTAGCTTCTATAACTAATTCTACTGCTTCTTCTCCTACTTTTTGTGCTACTTTATTAATTCCTCTTTTAAATAGCTTATTAGTGTATGATGTTTCCACATCGTTATCTATTCGCTCGTGTATAGTTTCTTCTAATTCGTATAAGAATCCCTTAGATGTTTCTTCAGCAAAACAAGAAGTGGTTCCTTTATGGCATGTTGGTCCAACTGGCTTGACTTTTATTAGGATGGTATCATTATCACAATCTACTTGCAGTTCTTTTACCCACAAAAAGTTACCGCTTTCTTCACCTTTTGTCCATAATCTATTTTTACTCCTGCTGAAAAAAGTAACTTTCTGTTCTTTTTCAGTTTTTACTAAGGCTTCTTCGTTCATGTAACCTAGCATAAGTACTTGGAGTGTATTACTATTTTGTATGATTACGGGTACTAAACCGTCTTCACTTTTTGTAAAATCTATTTTCATTTTCTTCTTAAAAATTCGATATAATTATTTAATAGTCCTTTTATTTGTTCTGCTGCAACAGGATTTGCTGAGTGTACTTTAAACTATAATTCTCTTAGATCTATGTCCGATTCATATACTAACCATTTTGCAGCAGCATATCCATCTGGTGCCAAATTACTTTTTTCATCTAATCCCAAATCATTATCAAAACTTATAAATTTTGGTAATCCATTATTTATTATGTAATAAACAAATTCATCATACGTTCTGACAATATCAAACTCATTTTCTAAAGATTTATCATAAACCATATCAATAGTTCTTATATCATCTAGAAACAGCTTCTTCATTATCTTACTGCTATTAATTCTTTCTTGAGATGTCTTTTTAACTTAGGAATAGATATTTCATTAAAATGAAAGATACTTGCTGCCAAACCTCCGCTAGCTTTAGTTTTGGTAAATACTTCTGTGAAGTGTTCTTTTTTACCTGCTCCTCCAGATGCTATAATGGGTATATTCACGACTTCACTAACTTCTTTTGTAATATCAATGGCAAATCCTGCTTTTGTTCCGTCATTATTCATAGATGTAAGTAAAATTTCACCTGCTCCTAAAGCTTCTATTTCTTTGGCCCATTCTATAGTTTTCAAGGAGGTTTCTTCTCTCCCTCCCTTAACGAAAACCTTCCATTCATCGTTTACATATTTAGTGTCTATAGCAACTACTATACACTGGCTTCCAAATTCATTTGCAAGTTCTCGTATTAGTTCTGGTCTTTTAACTGCGGAAGAATTGATACTTATTTTATCTGCTCCTGCTTTAATTAATGCCGATACATCTTCAACAGAACTGATTCCACCTCCAACAGTAAATGGAATGTTGATCTGTTTTGCGATTTGTTCTACTAGATCAATTAACGTTTTTCTATTTTCTACAGTAGCTGTAATATCTAAAAACACAAGTTCATCAGCTCCTTGTTTTACATAAGCTTTCGCCAATTTAATAGGGTCTCCTGCATCAATAATATCTACAAAATTAACTCCTTTTACTGTTCTTCCATCTTTAATATCTAAACATGGGATAATTCTCTTTTTTAACATAACTCCTGTAGTTCTTTTAATGTTATTTTTCCTTCATAAATAGCTTTTCCTATTATTACACCTTCACAACCTAACTTTTTTACTTCATGAACGTCTTTCATAGAAGCAACACCTCCGCTAGCTATTAAATTAACATTTGTTTTTTCTAGTATTTCTTTATAAAGTTGATTAGATGTACCCTGCAACATACCATCCATAGCTACGTCTGTACAAATTACATTTTTAATTCCCGATTCTTCATAATCTGCAATGAAGTCTACTACATCCACCATAGAGGTTTCCAACCACCCATGTGTAGCTATTCTTCTCTCTTTACAATCAGCTCCTAAAATTATTTTTTCTGCTCCATAGTTTTTAATCCAATTTAAAAAAGTATCTGGCTTTTTTACTGCTATACTACCTCCTGTAACTTGGTTTGCTCCACTTTCGAATGCTATTCTCAAATCTTCATCAGATTTTAAGCCTCCACCAAAATCAACTTTTAAATTAGTTTTAGAAGCGATTTCTTCTAAAATTTTATAATTAATTATTTGACTAGATTTTGCACCATCTAAATCAACTAAGTGTACATATTGAATACCGCTACTTTCAAACTCTTTTGCTACCTCTAAAGGATCTTCATTATAAATTATTTTTGTACTATAATCTCCTTTTGTTAATCGCACACATTTTCCATCTATAATATCTATTGCTGGTATAATTCTCATTTTCTATTTTTTATAATGCTAAAAAGTTCTCTAAAATTTGGGCGCCAACGTCTGCTGATTTTTCAGGGTGAAATTGAGTTGCATAAAAATTATTTTTTCGTATTGCTGCGCTAAATGGTAAAATATAATTACATATTGCATTTGTATGTTCTGATACTTCTGCATAATAGCTGTGTACATAATACACATCGTCTTTATCTTTTACTCCTTTAAATAATGGGCCACTTAACCCTTGAAAATTGTTCCATCCCATGTGAGGTACTTTCTCTTCTGGTGGAAATAACTTAACTCTTGCTTTAAAAATCCCCAAACATTCTGTTTCATTTTCTTCTGAGAATTCGCACATTAATTGTAAACCTAAACAAATTCCTAAAACGGGCTGTGTTAAGGATACGATAAGTTTATCTAAGTTTCGTTCTTTTAAATATTGCATTGCAGAACTAGCTTCACCAACTCCAGGAAATATTACTTTATCTGCATTTTTTATTTCTTCAGGGTTGTCTGTAATTACACTTTCAAAACCTAATCTAGAAACTGCATTTTGTACAGATCTTATGTTACCTGCATTGTATTTTATAATTACTATATTCATTTTATAACATTCCTTTTGTTGATGGTAGAATCATTTTTGATGCATCTCTTTTTACAGCCATTTTGATTGCTTTGGCAAATGCTTTGAAGATTGCTTCTATTTTGTGATGTTCATTTACTCCTTCT
>JAHDDQ010000140.1:9134-10129 GCA_020629275.1 Tenacibaculum sp.
GTTTAAGTTACATTTAGCTCCGTCTGTAAATGATTTGAAGAAGTGCATAAACATTTCCGTTGGCATTTTTCCGATCATTTCGCGTTTGAAATCTGCTTCCCAAACCAACCAATTTCTTCCTCCAAAATCTATAGCTGCTTGTGCTAAGCAATCATCCATTGGTAAACAGAACCCGTAACGTTCAATGCCTAACTTACTTCCTAAAGCTTGATGGAAAACTTCTCCTAAAGCTATAGCAGTATCTTCTATAGTGTGGTGTTCATCAACTTCTAAATCTCCTTGAACCAAAACAGTAAGATCTAACTGACCGTGACGTGCTATTTGCTCTAACATATGATCAAAAAAGGCGATTCCAGTATTAATATTTTTCTTACCTGTTCCATCTAAATTCACATCAATTTTTATCTGTGTCTCGTTGGTATTTCTTTCGATAGAAGCAGTTCTGTCTTGTAATTTTAAGAATTCGTAGATTTCTTTCCAATCTGTAGTTTCTAATGCTAAATAATTATTTAATTCTTCTTTTTTAACTGTTAGTTCATCGTTACCTACATCTCCGCTATTTGCTATTAAAATTCCTTTTGCATTTAAATTTTTAGCTAGTTCGATATCTGTTAAGCGATCACCAATTACAAAAGAATTTGTTAAATCATATTCATTCGAAAAATATTGTGTTAATAAGCCTGTATTTGGCTTACGTGTTGGTGCATTATCTTTAGCAAAAGTTCTGTCTATAAACTGTTCTTTAAACTCTATACCTTCGTTCTTGAAACTTTGAACAACAAGATTATGTACTGGCCAAAATGTGTTTTCTGGAAAACTATCTGTACCTAAACCATCTTGATTAGTAATCATTACAATTTCGTAATCTAACTCTTCGTTTATCTTACTTAAATATTGAAATACTTTTGGGTAAAATTCAAGTTTTTCAAAACTATCTAACTGATAATCTACTGGTGGCTCTAAAACTAGCGTTCCGTCTCTATCTATAAATAATA
>JAHDDQ010000141.1:0-6892 GCA_020629275.1 Tenacibaculum sp.
CCAATATTAACTGTGATTATGGTTCTGTGCAAGTTGATCAACTTTTAAATTCGTCTAATTCAATTGAACTTGACTATTGCAGTAATTCTGAAATACATTATATGAAATCTGGTGATGTTAATGTTGATTATTCGAAAATAACGATAGACGAAGCTGAAGACTTAAAAGTGAATGCAGACTATACTGGTGTTAAAATTGGTAAAGTAAGAGATATTGAATTTAATAGCGATTATGGTAGCATTGCTATTAAAGATTTAAATACCGTTGACGGTAATTCTGATTATGCACGCATGAAATTAGGAACCGTACGCAAAAGTGCTAAAATTAGTACTGATTATGGAGGTGTTGAAATTAAAAATTTAGCTGTTGGTTTTGATGAAGTAATAATAGATGGTAATTATGCTGGAATAAAAATAGGAACTTCAAGTGAGAATAATTTCAATTTTATAGTTGATTTAAGTTATGCTAGCTTTAATTATCCTGACGATTACGTAGAGACATTTAAGTCTATCAAAAAGACTTCGAGAAAACATTATGAGGGAAATTTTGGTAAACAAAAAACCAAATCAAAAATAAAAATAAACTCAGATTATGGAAGTTTTTCTTTAAGACTTAATGATTAAGTTTTCTCTCAGAAACCATTGACTTGAAGATTAAATAACGTGCTGAATAATACATCACATGATATATAATTACATAAACTAAATTGGCTTCAATGTAATATGCTATTGCGCTTATTGCATCTGCGAAAGGTAATATTGTTGTTCCAAAAAAGAAGTACTTTGATTTATTACTGTTTTTATTTAAGAGATTTAAAAATGTAAATAATAATAGTATTACAGAGAAGATTCCTAATAAAAATGAAGACGTTTTTATATCTGTCATACTTTCGAAGAGCAAGGTATAAATCATAACGAAAGTTAGTAGAAAAGGCAAGGAATAAAAAACTATTTTTTTGATTGAATATATTAAAATAGTTCTTCTTATTAAAACTATATACAAGAAGCGATTCAGTACCAACAAGAATAAACCATTATAATAAAAATGTTCTTCTAAAACGAAAAATGAATCCGAAAGTATTGAGATTAAAAGTATAAAGACGTAAAGATAATTTACTTTAGTTGTTGTCTCTAAATAAAGGAAAGATAACGAAATAAGTGCTATTAATTTCATAGCAAATTCTAAATTAACGTTTCTTATAACTAAAGAAAATATGACCAACAAAGAAGCTAGAAAATATAATCCTTTCAAAAATCTGGACGTTCTTTTATTTACATTATTTCGTATCAAACAATAATTTAATATTAATAACTTATAAATATAACAAAAAATGAAAAAAATACTATTAACTCTATTTATTTTAAGTGGTTCGTTTGCTTTTGCTCAAGGATGGTGGGGCTCAGAGAAAGTACGTGGTAATGGAAACATTACAACTGAGACAAGAAGCGTAGGTAATTTTGATTCTGTAAATGTAGGCGGATTTTTTGAAGTTATTTTAGTGGAAGGAAAAGAAGGAAAACTAACTATTGAAGGTGAAGAAAATATTCTGCCCTACATAATTACAGAAGTAAAAAGAGGAAAGCTAAAAATTAAAGTCAAAGATAACGTTAACATTAAAACTAGACGTAAGTTAACGGTAACTGTTCCTTTTCAAAGTATAGAAGCTATATCTCTTGGTGGCTCAGGTAATGTTATTTCTGAGAAGACAATTGAATCAGATAAAGTTTCTTTCTCCATAGGAGGATCTGGTAATATAAAAGCTAAAGTAGCGGCAAATTTAGTAACTACTTCAATTGGTGGTTCTGGAAATATTCGACTTAAAGGTGAGGCAGATCGAGTAAAATGCTCTATAGCAGGATCCGGAAACATAAAGGCTTATGATTTAAAAGCTAATTCCTTAAAGGTAAATGTTGCTGGTTCGGGAGACATTTATGTTTCTGTTAAAGAAAAAATAAAAGCCAATATAGTTGGGTCGGGAAATATATACTATAAAGGTAATCCTAAATATGTTGACACAAATGCTTTGGGATCAGGAGATGTGATTAAAAAAGATTAAACTAATTTTCAATAGTTCTAAAGGTTAGATTAATTCTCGGTCGATTAATTTTCTTAGTTGGTGGCAATCTATGTAACCAGTTTGTTTGAGTTTCATCTTTCATAACTAACAACGAACCATGTTGCGGTATCAGTGATACCACTTCTTTGGTTCGTTTGCTTTTGAATGCAAATTTACGTTCGGCTCCAAAAGTTAAAGATGCTATAGCACCATTTTTTTTCAATGCTTTTTCACCATCACTATGCCAAGCCATCCCTTCTGCTCCATCGTGATATAAGTTTAATAAACACGTATTATACGTTTCATTCGTTTTTTCTTCTATATGAGACTTAATCCTTAACAAATCTTGAGTAAAAGGTAATGCTACTTTTTTAACTTTTGAATATGTGTATTCAAATGAATCATTAGCGTACAAAGCAACTTTTCGTTTTGTTATGATAAGTTTTCCGAATATAATAGCCTTGTCATTCTCCCAGGCTATATTGTTTAATAACGTTTCGTGCGTCTGCTTCATCTCTTTCATAAATGTGTCCGTAATAATGAACTGTACCTTCATAAGGTAGCAAATTCACCAATTCATCAGCTTCATTATGTTGTGAGAAAAGATCCATTATTTAGTTCCTAAATTTATTTCTAGAAATAATTCTTTTTAACTTTTGCTTTATATCACTTCCAGTATCAAAAACCATCTGTTCGTTAGAAGGAAAGTTTATAGATTCCAGACGGATCAAATCAAGAAAAGTATTATCCAAAGCGCGCTTATCACCATCATAATCTGCATATACATGCTCAAATACAAATTCACTCTCAATAGGAAACCTTTCAAGTAATTGGTTGTTAGAATTATCAATATACTTTACTATACCAACAACGTTACTGCTTTTAAACTGTGTAAATCGATATAATTTACAGCGTGCTGTTACGAAGTTATCTACCTTAATTTTGTTTCCTAAGCTGTCTTTGACTTGATTACCATTATCATCTAAGAGGTATTTGTAGCCTTTTTTAACTTGACGTTCTTTAATAATTTCTTTTTCTCTTATTTGTTCTGGAGATACATTAATACTTCTAAAGTTTAGTTCTAAATCAAAATCGTAATTTATATTTTTTAATTTCCTTGAATGATAAACTGTCCAAAAGTCATTCAATCCATAAGTATCAATAGCTAATAGATCATCTTCTAACCTTCGAGGAATTATTTGATCTGTTTCATTGTGAACAGAAACAAACACATAATCTGTTCCTATAGCATGAGCTTCACGTTTTAAGTTCTCCACGTCCTTGTACCCAGGATATATTCTATCTAAATATTTTAAATTCTCATAAGCTCTTCTATAACTAATTTTATCCTTTTTATTGTTGTCGAAAACTTTTATTGCATTACTGTATAAATGAGACGCATAATCTTCTTTTGCTTTTATTATCGCATTATCATAATTTACGAAATCGAAGTTTACATTCTCTCTATTTGTAATTAACTTGAGTGGCAACAAAGGTTTTATCTGTTCTTGTCTATAATCTAACTTTTGATATAAATTATATATGGTTTGTAAGTTCTTTGGATGATTCTCTTTCTGTAAAAATGAAATTTTAGAAACATCTCTTTCTACCGATTTTACAAACGCTTCCTTTAGCATCGTTATATAAGGCTGATTTTTCTCTTTAGTTTTATTCTTAGCTAAGTTTTTTACTGATATTGCGATTGCTTTATCGTAATCTCCAGAGTTTATTGCTTTTTGAGTAGATTTTAAACTACTACACGATATAAAAAAAACAAGAGAAACAAAGAATAGTATAGTTTTATGCATATATTTTTATTTAAGCTTTTAAGACAAATAATATACCAAAATTAAGTGTTTTATTATTTATTCCAACAACCTAGCCATAGCCTCTTTAATAATTGCTATATTTTTAATTTCGTTAGACTTATTTTCTGTTTTTTGCATTTGAATCATTTGTCGCATTAAATCCACTCCTACATTACTAAATCCATATTGCTTGTATTGTTTACCTTTAACAACTATATCATTCACTAAATTTTGTATTGCTTCTGAATTATCACTTTTAGCAATTTTAGTGTAAGCCTTTTTATACAAGCTTTGTATACTTTTATCTTGACTTAAATACATTCCTGAAATTACATTCCCTGCTATAAATATTAATTCACTTTCATCTTTTTCTTCAAGATAAATTCGCGTAAGTGGTGTTGCTATAATTTTCTTTACTTCAGAAGGAAGCTCTTTTGACTTTTTTATGGCCAAATTTTTATCGATGTAATACATTGCTACCAATGCTTTACCCATTACTGCATACGATTCACTTTCTAATGCTTCTATAAAAATAGGTTTTAACTCTGGGTCGGTTAGTTTACCTAATGTTTCTACAGCAGAGGCTTGCACTAATGTTTTCGAATCGTTGTTTGCTATTTTTTTTATATTTTCAATTACTCTTTTTTTAGAGTTCTTATTGATTAGGTTTATGTTTTCTAATGCTAACTTTCTTATTCTGTAATACGAATCATTCATTGCTTCTGCAACAGCATCGAAAGCTTTATTATTGTCTTGTTGTTTAGCAACTTCTAATAAAGCTTCTCTTTTGTGCATGTAATTTTTTGCGTTTTTCAGTTGGAAAATATAATCGCTTAATACTTTATTTTCATTAAGATCGCAAAGTAAAACCCCATCAGCATTAATTTGAATAAGACTTGGTTGTTTTGTATATGGTAATATAAAAGAAGCTTCCTTATCTTCAACAAATACTTCATGGCGATTTGCAGTATTACCTTCAAAAATATCTATTGCTAAAGGAAATCTGAAACTCTCATTTTGTGTTTGATAAATATTTACAGTAACTGTTTTTCTTAATTCGTTATAATCATAGGAAATATCTAATTTAGGGTGACCGTTTCCAAAATACCATTGGTTAAAAAACCAATTTAAATCCTTACCTGTAACCTCTTCTAAGGCTAATCTTAGCTGATGTACTTCACCTGTACCATACTTGTGTTGCGTTAAGTATTTATTTAATCCTTCATAAAATGCAGAATCTCCTAGGTACTTTCTTAACATATGTAAAATTGCTCCGCCTTTGTTATAGCTCACAGCATCAAACATATCCTCTCTATTTGCGTAATTAAAACGTACTAAATGCTTGTCGTAGTTTTGACCATTTTTATACCCTTGAATATCTTCAAAAAGATGTGCATCTGCATCTTCTTTTCCATATTTATATTCTCGCCACAAGTATTCACTATAATTAGCAAAACTCTCATTTACAGTTAAATTACTCCAGCTTTCTGCTGTAACTAAATTTCCAAACCAATGATGGAAGGCTTCATGCGCAATAGTATTTTCTTGTACATTTTCATCTATCAATTGTCCTGGTGTTTGATAAGCTTTTTCCCCATGTATAACTGCCGTAGTATTTTCCATAGCTCCGCTCACGTAATCTCTTCCTACTATTTGCGCATATTTACTCCAAGGGTACTCTACTCCTGTAATCTTAGAAAAGAAATCCAACATTTCTGGAGTATTTCCAAAAATATCTTTAGCATAAGGCGCGTACTTTTTTTCTACATAATAATTCACAGGTATGTTCTTATAATTATCCTTTACAATATCATACTCCCCTATTCCCATAAAAAATAAATACGGGGCGTGTTTTTGCTTGAAATTCCAATAATCTGTTCTGGTACCGTCTGTATTTGTTTTCTGTTCCTGAAGCTTTCCATTAGATAACGTAACGAATTTATTAGGTACAGTTATATAAATCTCTTGTGATGTTTTCTGATTTGGTGAATCGATGGTAGGAAACCAACAACTACTTGCTTCAGTTTCTCCTTGTGTCCAAATTTGTGTAGGCTTATTTTTATCTAATCCAGTTGGATTTATAAAATACAATCCTTTTGCAGAGCTTATAGCTTTACTTCCTTTTTGTTTTACTTTTTCTGGTTGAGCTTTGTAGTTTATATATAAGATAAATTTTTCATCTCTATTATAAGTTCTAGGTAGTTCGATAATAAGTTCGTTATCATTATAATTATAACTTAGTGTTCTATCATTTAAACTTACCTTATTAATTACCATTGCTTTGGCATCTAGAATAATGGTTTTCGTTGGATAATAATGAGGTTTAGCTGTTATCCAAGCTTCGCCATTCATTGTTTGTTCTTTAAAATTAAAATCAACTTTTAACTTTGTATGTACTAAATCATGTATTTTTTCTTTCTCACCACGATACTCTTTGGAATTCTGGGAAAATAAATTTATACTAAATAAAACTATAAGAAATACTATTTTATTCATAAGTTGATACTAACATATTTGCTCAAAAATAAGAATTTAAAATAGCTTACTTGTTAATGGGCAGTTAAAACAAAAAACACCCTATTGCTATAGAGTGTTGTTATTATTATTTGAAGTTAAATTATTCTTTTGATTCAAACAGTAATTTCATTTGCTTTAAGTTCATTCCACTTCCATCAAATTTTGAGCTTTTCATCATTTTCATGATAGCATTTGGATTCATGTTTTCTCCTAATAATCTTGCTACTCCTACCCCTGCATTTTCTCCATAACCAAATGCTATTATTTCGTCTATTGCATCTGTTTCGCCTAAATAATAGATATAAGCGTGCATACCTTTATTTTTAAAATTCATAAGCTTCTTATACTTAGAATTTTTTAAAATACCTTTTAGTTTTTGTTTTTCTGTTTCATATTGTCCCTTTTCAGCTTTGTTGTAAGGTAAAGCCACAAAGTTTATTTTCTTTATACTTTCATATGCTTTTTTATCTTCTTCAGAAGCATTAGACATACTTAATTGAACAAAGCTTGT
>JAHDDQ010000141.1:6902-10121 GCA_020629275.1 Tenacibaculum sp.
GATATAAATCCTTTTTTATCTTGGCTTTCTACTAGGTAAGATTGTAGTGACTCTTTTTTACAAGCTCCTAAAATTAAACCTAAAAATAATATGGGTACTATATATAGTTTTTTCATTGTGAAATTTTTTAAATTCAAACTGAATCAAAAGATTCAGTTTGAATATTATTTTTTACTTAGATTTTTTCTGATAATTATCTGCAATTTTAGATAACTCGTTCATATTTATTTCTCCTGTTAAAGAAATAACTGTTGATGATGGAGTATCCTTCTTGTCATCTTTATCAAAACTCTTAACAAACATCAATACTTCGCTAACAATATCTTTATTTTTAGTAGCTTTGATATAAATCTTCACTCTAGATCCTTTATCTTTAACACGCATTAACTGTGTTAAGTTTGATGATTTAATTGCTTTATTAACCATACTTTCCATATCGTTTGCAATACTCATATTTTCAGTTGAAAAAACTTTAAGTTCCTGTAAACCTTTTGCAGTGTTGAATACTTCCATATCTTCAGATTGTGCATCTGGGAATTTCCTCAATAAATCGAATGCATCTTTTGTTACTACTATAGTAGACACATCATCTAAATCTTCTAGTTTATCGAACATTGATTGGCTATATCCTAAATTCGATATAAAAGCTAAAGCTAATATTATGATTACTTTTTTCATGATTATTCTTTTAATTTTAAACTTGGTTTTACTTAGTTTACGTTAATAATTTACTTTCTCAATAACTGTTTTAACAGTTTTATCATAAGTATCTAATTTTGCTACGGCCTCTGTTCCTTTATTCAAATTATTAGAAACAGCATACAAAGCATCGTTCCCTTTATTCAAATTCAAAGAAACTATTTGAAGCGCTTCTTTTACTTGAGCATAATATTTACGCTGTTGGTATTTATCATACTCTTGTTTACCCATGTAAACACTTACTAACAAAGCAAATGACGCTGCTACAGATAACCATTTAAAGTTCATTTTCTTTTTACTCTCAGGTTTTAACTTAATGGTCTTTGTAAAGGTTTCACTTTGATTTTGTTTGAAATACCCAAATAACGCAATATATTCTTGCAAATGAGGTGCCACATTATCAGACGTAAAATAAGTACGTAACTGGTCTTCTTCTTGTATAGAAGTTTCTGCGTTTAGGTATTTTTCTAGTAACTTTTCTATGTTAGCTAACTCCATAGTTGTGTTGTTTAATTAATGCTTCTCTAATTGTTTTACGAGCTCTTGATAATGCTACTCTAACAGCTGTTGGTTTCATATTAACCATCTCACAAATTTCATCGAAATCATACTGCTCAACATCTCTTAACTGAATAATTATTTTTTGTTGCTCCGGTAAATTTTCAATAAGCTGATGTACTTTATCTACACTATCGTTATACTCTATTTTCTTATCTAAAGACGTATCTTTCTCTTTGTAATTACTATGAACTAACGTTAAATTACTTGCTTGTTTAGATTTTAACCTATCAAAACAATAATTCTTAGTCATTGTCATGGCAAATGCCTCTACATTTTTATAGTCAGATAACTTTTCCTTATTTCTCCATAACTTAAAATAAAGTTCTTGTGTTGCATCTTCTGCTTCCTCAGTAGATACAAGCAAACGTTTTGCTAAACGAAAAACTTTATCTTTAAATGGTAATACAGCTTTTAAAAAGTCTGACTGATTCATTGTTTGGCTTGTTAGTTTGTTCTGTAATTAACCGACTTTTTCTACGTCTTATATATCGATTTTACATTATTACGACGATGGACAATTATTTTTGTTACATCAAATCTGAAATAAATACTAAATTTTATATAAATTGCGTTAATAGTGTAATAAAATAACATTCCATGAAGATACAGAACCCTTTTAGAGTCATTATATTGTTACTCACTTTTAGTATTCTAACAATCAGTTGCAGTAAAACAGAAGATATTCCACAAGATGTAGAAGTCAACGATTTTATTTGGGGCGGAATGAATGCTTACTATAAATGGCAAGGTGAAGTTCCTGATCTGTCAGATAATAAATTCTCAACACGAACTCAACTGAATAGCTACTTAAGTGGCTTTAGTGATCCTGAACAGTTCTTTTATTCTTTAAATTACAGACGTGGTGATGTAGACAGATTCTCTTGGATTGTTGATGATTACATTGCCCTTGAAAATTCTTTTCAAGGTATACGTTCAACTAGCGGTATGAAAGTTGTCGTTATAAATTATGCGGATGGTTCGGACAGGGTTTTTGCTCTCATAAGAGACGTTGTTGCTGGATCTGATGCTGATGCTAAAGGAATTCAACGTGGTATGTATATCACTGAAATTAATGGAACACAATTAACTAGTGGCAATGTACGCTCGCTTTTCGATAACAACAGTTTTACAATTACAACTGCAGACTATAATGGAGGAAACCCAACTGCAAATGGAACTACTTTCGATCTTATTAAAACTCAAGTTACTGAGAACCCTGTAAAAATAACTAAAGTCATAAATCAAGGAGCTCATAAAATAGGATATATAATGTATAACCAGTTTTCAAGAACTTTTGATAGAGAATTGAATGCTGCTTTTGCTAGTTTGAAAGGAGAAAATATTACAGACTTAGTTGTTGATTTACGCTACAACGGTGGAGGATCTGTTAGAACAGCTGTTTATCTAGCTAGCATGATTACTGGTCAATTCAATACTCAAGTATTTTCTCAACAAATATGGAATGATAAAGTTATAGAAGCTTTTAAAAACAGACCAGGCTATTTCGAAAATAACTTTACTGATAAAATTGAAAATAGAGATGCCAACAATAATGTTATTTTAAGTGAAAACATCAACAGCTTAAATCAGACTTCTGTTTATTTTATCGTTAGCGATCGAACTGCTTCTGCCTCAGAGTTAGTTATTAACGGATTAAAACCTTATATAGGTGTTAGTTTAGTAGGTACTCAAACTGTTGGTAAACAAGTAGGATCTATTACATTATATGATTCTGATAATTACACTAAAAATGGAGAAGGATTCAACAATAATCATACTTGGGCTATGCAACCTATTGTTTTAGAAATACAAAATAAAGACGGAGACAATGAACCTAATGGTTATATTCCAGATGTAATCATTGAGGAAGATACTGGCAACTTAGGAGTCTTGGGAGACTCTACAGAACCTCTATTAGCTCGAACTATACAATTAATTACTACAGGAGCAAAAACTAGT
>JAHDDQ010000142.1 GCA_020629275.1 Tenacibaculum sp.
GAAATTAACAGATTACTTTCTGTTGGAATGTTAGTTAAAAAAGCAATGAAAGGTCATGTAGATTTATTAGGTCCTGCTACTGCAGTTGGTAATGAATTAATGGGCATTCCTTCTTTTGACGCTCCAGATTTTTCAGAATTATTTTCTGAAGAAAAAGATATTATAGCTCGATTAAAGAAAGTTTTCTTAATGGTTGCGGGTGCTGCACTTCAAAAATTTGGACCAGAGTTAGAAAAACACCAACAGTTATTAACCGCTGCTTCTAATATTCTAATCGAAATATACATGGCAGAATCTGGTATTTTAAGAACTGAAAAGAATGTTAAGCGTACTAGCGAGGCTGAACAAAAGGAACAAATCGCTATGGCTAAATTATACTTATACAATGCCGTTGAAACTATTAATACTAGTGCAAGAGAAGGTATCATTTCTTTCGCTGAAGGTGATGAGCAACGTATGATGTTAATGGGACTTAAGCGTTTTACTAAGTATACTAACTACCCTAACGTAGTTGAATTACGTAATACGATTGCAGAAAAATTAAAAGCAGAAAACAAATACTGCTTCTAAAGATATTGCTCTATGAGCTTAAAACTTTCTTTAACTTTTATAGGTTTTAGAATTTAGTTGTTTGTTTAAAAACCTCCTTGGTAATTCTAGGAGGTTTTTTGTTTGTTATATTGTTTCGTAAAATTAATTCATCTCTTGATTTTTTTTAATCCTTTGTCATACTTTTACAAAAATCCATTCTCTAGAATATATGTAATATGACCGTCAGAATTAAA
The DNA here is from genome assembly GCA_020629275.1 of Tenacibaculum sp. Classification (GTDB taxonomy): domain Bacteria; phylum Bacteroidota; class Bacteroidia; order Flavobacteriales; family Flavobacteriaceae; genus Polaribacter. The sequence continues at coordinate 786 of JAHDDQ010000142.1, forward strand.
GCAATTAAACCAGAAGAAACACATGTAGTAAGACACATAGCAATGTGGCCTAATAAACCGTTAAAATATGTTCAATTACAGAATGATAATGATGGTGAGCACTATGGCTTATATTGTAATCAAAAAATAGTTTCTGTTGTATCAATTTTCAACATAAAAAATAAAACGCAGTTTAGAAAATTTGCAACATTAGATGACTACCAAGGCTATGGATATGGAACTGCATTATTACAGTTTATTATTGACATAACTAAAGAAAAAGGCATTGATAAAATATGGTGTAATGCTAGAGTAGATAAAATAAATTTCTATGAAAAATTTGGACTGAGAGTAACTAACGATTATTTTACTAAAGACGAAATTGAATATGTTATTATGGAAAGAAATTATTCATAGTTACTGAAGTTGTTTTGTAATTCTATTCTCTTTTATCTTATCTTTAATATATTTATTTATGATAACTTCTGATATACTACATAGAAAAGGTGCCCGTAAAGTTAGTGATATTCCACATGAAGTGTTGCAACTACTAAATAAAGGAGAAATTCCTACTGTTAATTTAACGGAGTGGCTCGCCATAGATCATGTTAAGTTAATAGAGTATTGTTTTCCTAACATTGGAATTTCTAAGGAATATATAGCTTTACTTGTAAAAAAAATTAAAGCTTTGAAAAAACCAACAACTATGAGTATAACTAAACTTGTTGGTCCTTTAGTATATGAACTTTATAAAGATGATATACGATATCCATCTATTTTAGAAAAGCTTAGTACGCACACTTCAGATTCTATTAGGTGTTATGCACCCTATTTGATCTCTCTAAATGAAAAATTATCTTTACATGAAAAACTCAATCAATCCAAAGATTTAATTTCCGATAAACATTTTGGAATTAGAGAAGTTGTGTGGATGGCATTACGACCAGAAATAGATAAAAATTTAACTGTGGCTATTTCTATTTTAAGTGAATGGACTTCATCCGAAAATGAAAACATAAGACGTTTTACTACTGAAGCTACGAGACCAAGAGGAGTTTGGTGTAAGCATATAGAAGTTCTTAAAGAAAATCCAGAAATTGGACTCCCTATTTTAGAATCTTTAAAATCTGACTCTTCAAAATATGTTCAAGATAGTGTTGGTAATTGGTTAAATGATGCGAGTAAAACAAGGCCAGATTTTGTAATTAAATTATGTAATACGTGGCAAAAAGAATCAGATACTACAGCTACTCAAAAAATAATTAAACGGGCAAAGAGAACTATTGATAAGGATACATAAAACTTACTCTTCTTGACAAACGATTAATAAATAGACGATACTAATTCATATTCAATTAAAAAAGAGTACTTATGAGTACTCTTTTTTAATATCTAAAATATAAAATTCTTTATTTAGACCTTATGATTACATCACCATTAAAATTTTTAAATAAAATCTCTGGTCCTCCTCCATTTATCGATCCAACAATCCATTTTTCCACTTTAACCCGATAAGCATTATACTTTCTGTTTGCGTCTTTAGTTATATTAGCTTTAGATGGTTTTGTTTTTAAATCAAAGTCAGTAAAAATCTCACCTCTATCTGACTTTATCTTTACGTCAGCCTTAAAGGTACTCGGAAATGTAACATCTATATCACCATTTAAACTACTAAAAGCCATAGGTACGTTGGGTGTTACTTTTAAAAAATTAACTATAATATCTTTATTTAAAGCATCCGCACTAACTGAACCCTTAATGTCTTTAAGCGTAATTTTTCCATTTGTATTACTAACATCTATAGTTCCGTTTATATTTTCAATAAACACATCTCCCCTATTAATTGTTGAAACCTTTAAAGAAAAATTTTCTGGCACTTGTATTTCAAAGTCAGTTGTTCCTTGTGGTACACTTCTCACGTGCACGGTATTATCATACTCTTCAGCGGAAAACTCTAAAGAACTATTTGTAATTCTTTTTAAACCATTTCTTCCGTTTTTGCTTTTGGACTTTCTTCTGGATTTCCCTACTCGTTTTATTCCTTTTACAATTACTTCATCTCCTTTATAACCTTGTATTGAAATAGAACCATTGATGATTCCTATTTTCAAAAATCCTTTTTCTTTTGGCTGTGTTAATGGTATGGTTACCGTTTCTTGGGCTGAACTATGTATTGCTAAGAATACTAATATTCCTAATGCTACTGTTTTTATATAATTACTATTCATTTTCTTATTTTTTTACGATCGCGTCTCCATTTAATTGATCGAAATGTAACTGTATATTTCCATTTCCTATTTTAAAATGATTGTTTGAATCTATTTTGTATTTCGTTCCTTTTCCTCTTTTTCTTCGTTCTTTTGTTTTTATAACTTTAGGTATCGTTTTTTCTACTTCAAAATTTGTATAAAACTTTCCGTTCATAGTCTTGTAACTAATAGCAGCATTCAAGTTTTCTTTAAACTTTATGTTAATATCACCATTCAACGATTTATACCAACTTTCTTCTGTAGGGTTTTTAGCGTACGTTATATTGATATCTTTATTTAATGCATTAACATCTGTCTTTCCTGATACATTATTTAAGTCTATGGCTCCATTTACATTTTTTGCAATTAAAAGATTCCCATGAACATTTTCAACATGCATATCACCATGGTTAACTGCTCTTACATCTATACTAGTATTTTTTGGAATTTTAATTTTAAAATTTAATGCGTATTTGTAGTTTCTTTTTTTTCTATGTTTATAATCTCTTCTATAATTAAAACTAAATTCTCTATGCTCGTAAGACCCTGTCTCTAAATCAAATCTTGTATACGGAGAATTTAAATACACATATATCGCTCCTTCTTTTTGGGCTGTTCCTACATTAATTTCTTGTTTTCCTTTTTCTAGATCTTTGTTTTTATCAGCATAAACTGTTTTACTAACTTCTACAATTACTTTAGTTCCTTGATAACCTTCTATATCTATTGAACCGTATACATTGTCTACTACTAAAATATTATCTGGCGAATTAGAATTAAATATCAACTCTTTTTTTATGACTTCTGTAGCTTTGTGTTTCTTGTCAAAGTACTTCTTTTGTGCTTTTATTGTTGATACACAACAAATACTAATAATTACTATAATTGATTTTAAAAATTTCATGGTGTTTATTTTTTGATGAATGACTTATGTATCTGTAAAAAGCGACCTAGGACTTGCCATTTACATCAAATATTTTATTCTCTTTAATTTTTAAATAATTCTGTTTATACTCTCTTTCATTTTTTGTTTTGCACTTTCATTAATATCTTCTTTCTCTATGAGTTTTTTAAATGATTCTACAGCCTTTTTTTCTTGTAAAATTACCATCAAATCAGCCAATGCAATTTGTACTAATGGTGAATCTTGTTTCAAAATCGAAGCTATTAACCCTTTTCTAACTGAAGGTATATTCGTATAATTAGCTAAGGCCTCTACAGCTGATAATCTAACATTTACACTACTATCGTTATTCAATGTTGAAAACAATGCTTTTATAATTGTCTCGGTGACCGAATTTAATTTTTGAACTTCATTAACTGCTTGTAATCTTTTATTTGCTGAAGGCTGATCTAACAATGTTAACACCAGCTGTGAGCGTACATTTTCTGTTTCCTTTTCCGCAACTTCAATAGTTTTTTCAGGAATATTTGTTGCTGAATTAAGTTGCTTTCCTAGAAATAAACCTATAGCCAATACGGCTAATGTATAAGACAATTGTTTGATTAAATTTCCACTAAATAAATTCACGATTTTAGCAAAAATAGATTCTTGATTTTCCTTTTGTTTTTGTGAATTTAACATGGTGTAAAAATTTACATCCATTGCTGTTGTTGGTTCAGGAATTTCTTCTGAAAGTCCATTCCAAAATAATTTAGCTTCTTGAAACTCTTCTTGATGTTGTGGATAATCATATAAAAATTGTTCGAACTCTTCTCTCTTAACTATCGATAGATTTTCTGATAAATAATCTGTAATACTGTTTTGAAATGTTATATAATCCATCGTATTATCGTTTTTCTAATGTTAAATAAATTTCTCTCAAATCATGTAATGCCCTATGAACTTTTATTCTAGCATTTCCTTCTGTACAACCTGTTATTTCTGCAATTTCTTTATACTTCAGCTCTTTTATTTTACTTAATATGATCAATTCTTTTTTCTCTGAAGGTAGCTTTGAAATTGCTTTTTCAAGATTTATCTTACGCTCAGACAATTCAATATTTCGTTCAAAAGAATCACCTCCATTTAAAGCATGTGAAACTGTTTCAAAATTATCATGATTATGTTTCTTCTGCTTCTTGAAATAATCGTAATTTTCATTTCTTGCAATTTGAAAAAGCCAGGATATAAAATTACTTTCTTCAGTATAAGTATGTTTGTATTTTAAGATTCTAATAAATACATTTTGAACTAAATCTTCACTTAAGCTTGCATTTTTATTCATCTGATAAAAAAAACCAAATAATCTCTTTTTATATCGTTCGTACAGTAAGCCTAATGTATGACTCTCTCCTGCTTTAACCCTTAGCATTAATGAATTGTCAGATAATGTATTCAAGATTTTGATAGTTTAGTTAATGATACAAAATGGTAAACTTCTTTTTTCTAAGAACGTTACAAATTATTTATTCTTTATGACTTTAATCTTCTGTAACATCTCTTCTGCGTTACCATTCGTTCCTCCTAAGGCTATTGCTTTTTTATAATTTTTAAGGGCTAAGTTGTATTTTTTAAGTGTAAAATAAGCTTCTCCTAAGCTATCGTAAGTATTTGCTGAATTAGGAAATTCTTGTGTATTTAGCTTAAAAAGTTTAATAGCCTTTTCCTTTTTTTGACTATTGAGTAATTCATAACCTAAGTTATTCAGTAAGTCTTCAAAGTCTATCTCTTGGTAGTTGGATGATTTCTTTAACTCCAAATATTTTGATTTGATAACATTATAATTTTCATTCATTACAATCGGCTTAAAACTCTTGTATGTAAGTTCATGAACATCAAAAATATCTCGATTAACCATAGTAGCTATACTATTTACAATAGTATCTATATCGTAAATTTTACCTAAACCATTAGAAAACAAAAAAATGCTTAAATTATCTTCAGGAAAAATTCTATATGCTGTTATAAGGGAGCCTGTAAAACCATACGACTCATGATTGTTAAGCATTATTTTATCCCAAGCATACGTAAACATTTTATTAGATTTAGTGTATGGGAATGTCTTCCACATTTCTAGCATAGTCTCTTCTTTAAGTAGTTTGTTATCTTTTAGTCTTTTATTCCATTTTACAAACTCATTTAATGTGATATTTAAACCGTTAGCAGCATACATATAATCTCCTTCTAAGGTTGGTAAATCAATAATCATTTTCCCTGTTGAAAAGGGAAAATAAGAGGTTACTCTATTCTTTACAATCTGCTTAGAATCTGAAGAGAAAAACACATTTTTTCTTTCACCTTCAAACTGATTTTCAATTATAAAATCAGAAAGTGTTTTACCTGTTATTTTCTCTATAATTCGATGTAATAACCAAAAATTAGTTTGATTGTAACTATAACGCTCACCTGGTTTAAAAGTCATTTTTTGTTCAAAAGCCAACTTTTTTGCTTGTGCTTCGTTAATAGTTTCCGCTGTACCAAAAACTCTCATATCTGGTAATCCTGAAGAGTGTGATAATAAATGTTTTATTTGAACTGTATTCCACGTTGTTGGTAAACCTGATATATGAGTAACAATTTTATCTTCCAAAGATAATTTACCTTGCTCTATTAGTTGAAAAATTCCTACTGATATTACTGTTTTTGTTAATGAATATACTCTGTAAATAGAAGTTTCCTTAATTGGTACTTCGTGTTCAATACTTGCAAGACCTGAATGTGATTTATATATTATTTCATCATCTTTAACAATACAAAGAGAAATTCCAGGTATTTCGTTCTCTTTTTGAACTGTTTTGATATACCTACTAATATTTTCTTTAAAATTATCTTCTTGCCCAAAAGAAATTGAAGCAATTAAGAAAAGTAATGCTGAAAGGAAGAAACGTGATTTCATGATATGTTTTTTTACAGAAGAATAACTGTTAATTTTAAATAGTGTTACAAAAAAAGAGATTACTTTACGTAATCTCTTTCAATATAAAACTTATTTGATAATTTTTTATTCTAGTGCACCTATATAACGTTCTGCGTCTAAAGCTGCCATACAACCAGTTCCAGCTGCTGTAACAGCTTGACGGTATTCTTTATCTTGCACATCTCCTGCTGCGAAAACTCCAGGTACATTTGTTTTTGTAGATTTTCCTTTAGTAATTAAATAACCAGTTTCATCCATATCTAAAACACCTTTAAACATGTCTGTATTTGGTTTATGACCAATCGCAATAAATATTCCTTCTACAGGTATTTCAATTTTCTCTTTGGTCTGATTATTCACTGCTCGTACTCCTGTAACTACTTTATCTCCTAAAACTTCATCAACTTCAGTGTTGTATAAAACTTCAATATTCTCTGTTTTGTTTACTCTGTGTTGCATTGCTTTAGAAGCTCTCATGTAATCTTTACGCACTAGCATTGTAACTTTACTACAAATATTTGCTAAGTAAGTCGCTTCCTCTGCAGCAGTATCTCCAGCACCAACAACAACAACATCTTGCCCTTTATAGAAGAAACCATCACATGTGGCACAGGCTGAAACACCACCACCAATTAAACGTTGTTCACTTTCTAAACCTAAATATTTAGCAGTTGCTCCTGTTGAAATAATAACAGTTTCTGCTTCTAATTGAGTAGTTTCGTCTACGATTACTTTATGTATTCCTCCTAATTCTTGAGAGAATTCAACCTCAGTTGCCATTCCAAAACGAACTTCAGTTCCAAAACGCTCTGCTTGGTTCTTCAGGTCTTCCATCATTGCTGTACCATCGGTACCTTTAGGATATCCAGGGAAGTTATCTACTTCAGTTGTGGTAGTTAACTGCCCTCCCATTTGCATTCCTGTATACATTACAGGTTTCATATCAGCTCTAGCCGCATAAATTGCTGCCGTGTAACCAGCAGGTCCAGAACCTATTATTAAGCACTTAATTCTTTCAACAGTATTTGACATTGGGTATTTTTTTTACGAACTACAAATGTAATTTTTTTTTAAAAACTGTAAAGTGCTTTATAAATAAGTTTTACACATCTCTACATAAATAAAAAAAATCATGAAAAAAGTTTTTTATTTATTTTAAAGACTTATATTTGCAACCTGAATTTTTCGGGGTGTAGCGTAGCCTGGTCATCGCGCCTCGTTTGGGACGAGGTGGTCGCAGGTTCGAATCCTGCCACCCCGACAAAAAAACCTTATGATTTAAATCATAAGGTTTTTTGTTTTTATATGTTTAAATACAAAACAAACTAAGATTACACAAAGTCCGTAAGATTCTTTTTCATTTTAAGAGCTTTTAAACATTGTTTTATAAAATTTGTTAACTTGTGAATGTTTTTAGATATTCTATGAAGCTTGTAGTTGACTTTTTTTTGATTGGAAGTATATTAATGACGTTGTTGATAATCATACTATTATTCAAAAAAAAAAGAATTACCCCAACGAATTTTAAGTGTATTTTTTTTTATTGTTTTCTTCTATTTCATCAATAATTATGCAGATTTGAATGATTTAGATATCATTACTTTCCTCACTTTTATTTTTGATGATGTTGCTGATATCATTATTGGTCCTGTATTATTGATATATGTAAATTCCATTTTCAAAAATAAATATCAGTTTAAAGACTATTTCCTACACTTAATCGTCCCTTTTGTATACTTAACATTAATTTCGATACCAATATTATCTTCGATTGTATTGGAACGTTTTGTTTTTGATTATTTGAAGTTTTTGAATAATCATAAAGACATACTTTTTTTATTTTTCACTCTGTACATGTTAACCTATCTTCTAATAACAATTAATAAACTAAAAGTATACAAACAAGTTTTTAAAAATAATTTTTCAAACTTCACAAAAGGAGATCTAAAATGGATTTATTATTTACTACTGGGGTTAATAGTAGTTACCTGTATTGATTTAATAATTACTGTATCGAATTTATTTTCGTACAAAATTCTTAAAGACTTCGATTTCATATTAATTTTGGAAAGTTCTTTATTATTATACTTGGGATATTATGGTATCACACAACAAAGAGTGTTTCTGCCAAACTCATTTGAAAATGGTTTTCAAGAACTGACCCCAAAAAAAGTATTGAAAAAGTCTACAATAAATTTTAGCACTAACGATTTAATGGAGATTAAGCGTAATCTTTATTATTTATTTGAGACTGAAAAACCATTTTTAAATGAAGATTTAACTTTGCAAAAACTAGCGGAAAGCTTGTCTTTAACGGATAAAAAATTATCTACTTTCCTAAATCAACATCTTAAAATTTCCTTTTACGATTTAATTAATAAACATAGAGTCATTGCTGTTAAGGAGAAAATGATGTCTAAAGAATATGATAATATAACATTATTAGGTATCGCTTTCGATAGCGGTTTTAAATCAAAAACGAGCTTTAATAGGATTTTTAAAAAGGAAACAGGAATGTCTCCATCTCAGTATAAAAAAACGACTCAACACAAATTAAAATAATATTAAAAAACAACCTGGATTAATTGTATTGAAGAAATTCTCTTTTAAAAAACTTTTTTTAAATCAAAAATCTACTACTGCTTTACTCTGAAGTTGAAAAACTCAATAATGAGGCGGTTTAATAAATCGCCTCATTATAACAATAAATCAAAATACTCAAAAACAAATCTTATAACCATTAGAAGTTCTATAGTCACATTTACAACTTTCTGGACAATCACTGTCTACACTACATGTGGTTCCATTATCACAATAAGTTAATACTAATTTCTTTCCTCCATAAATTACTTTTTGTTCAATTTTACTCAAAACATTACCTAATTCTAAAATACTCTTTACCATAATTAAAAGTTTAAAGTTATTCTTCAAACCTAAAAACTTAACCTCATTTATTAAAAAATAATAGGTTCGCATACAGTATACGTACAATAGAAAAAAGAGGTAATTGAAAATTCGTATATCAATACAATGATTACAGTATTAATCCAAAAAGACATCTTAAAAAATACTTTAACTTCAGTCTATATAGCAATAGAATAAATGGATGCTAAAGCTACATTTTCCTATTTTTTACTGTAAAATGAGTGCCAACGCTTCTTTTGACACGCCAATTTCTCTGCTAATCCCTTTATTTATCGAAAATTTAAAAATTGATTGG
>JAHDDQ010000143.1 GCA_020629275.1 Tenacibaculum sp.
ATAATACCTGCAGCATCCATTAAATCTTCATCAATGGTTATGCTTCCTATATAATTTAAATCGGCACCTGTAACTTTTACACGGTGAATTTTAGATTTTACTACTTGTACTAACATGCTGCAAAAATACTGTTTTTAAAGAATTTATCTTTCTTATTTAAAATTTGTTTTTAAACGCGATATTATCTATCAAACGAATCTTATCTGCAAATACTGCAATAAACGCTCTGAATTTATCTCTGGAATTAAAATTTTCAATTGATCTTAATGTCTTTTCGTCAGCTATAATGAAATATTCCAACTCCAAAAACTCGTGCTTTGCGAACTGTTTTTCGACCCACTTTACGATTTCATTCGCCTCTTTTTTATTTGCTTTTTTTCTAGCCTTTTTAAGCGTTTTAAAAATAAAAGGGGCTGCTTTTCTGTGTGCTTTAGTTAACCTAGCATTTCTTGAGCTCATTGCTAATCCATCGTCTTCTCTAAAAATCGGCATACCTTTTATTTTTACTGGGAGTTCGAATTTTTCAACCATCTTCTTGATAATTTGTAATTGTTGAAAATCTTTCTTTCCGAAATACGCAATTGTAGGAGTTATTATTTCGAATAATAATTTTACAATTGTTCCTACTCCGTCGAAGTGCCCTTCTCTAAACTCACCTTCCATTTGATGTTCTAAGCCGTCAAAATCAAAACGTTCCGAACTTATATCATCGCTATATATTTCATCAACTGAAGGAACAAATAGCACATCGCATTCCGCTTCTTCAAGTAATTCAATATCATTATCTAAAGTTTGCGGATATTTCTCTAAATCTTCTTTCTTATCAAATTGAGTAGGGTTTACGAAAATACTAACTACTGTTATATCATTCTTATCCTTTGCTTCATTTACTAATGATATGTGCCCCTTATGAAGCGCCCCCATAGTAGGAACGAATCCTATACTTTTATTTTTGCTTTTTATTTCTGATAAAAACTTTTTTAAATCAGATTTAGATTTGAATATTTTCATTGAAGTCTTGTTACAATCTTAGCAAAATTAGTAATTTAACACGATTTTAGCATAAAATTTTGTAGTTTTGCATCTTTAAAAAGAGTTAGATTTAATGAAGGATAAGAGAATATTGTATGTTTCGTCGGAAGTAATTCCATACTTACCAGAAACGGAATTATCATCTACTGCATTTAATGTTGCAAAATATGCACATTCTAAGGGGGTTCAAACACGTATTTTTATGCCACGCTTTGGTGTAATTAATGAAAGAAGGCATCAACTACACGAAGTTATTCGTTTGTCTGGAATGAATTTAATTATTAACGATATGGATATGCCGTTGATAATTAAAGTTGCTTCTATTCCTAAGGAAAGAATGCAAGTTTATTTTATTGACAATGATGAATATTTCAAACGTAAAGCTATATATACAGACGAAGATGATAAACTTTTCGCTGATAACGATGAGCGAATGATTTTCTTTGCTAAAGGAGTTGTTGAGACCGTAAAGAAATTAAATTGGGCACCTGATATTATTCATGTTCACGGTTGGATGGCTTCATTACTTCCTTTATATTTAAAAGAATATTATAAAGAGGAACCTTTGTTTAGTGACAGTAAAATTGTTACGTCATTATACAGTAATGAATTCGAAGGCGAACTAGGAAAAAATCTAATTGATAAGGTAAAGTTTGATAAAATAAAGAATGCTAATATTTCTTATTTAGAGAAACCTAATCAAGAGAATATATTAAAGAATGCTATTTTAAATTCTGATGCTATAATCAAAGGAAGTGATGACTTTTCTGAAGAATTAGAACAATTCATTTCTGAAAATAACGTTGTTGTTCTCGACTACCAACCAGAGGAATACTTAACCGAAGCTTATTTAGAATTTTACAAACAAAATGTTCTTGAACTTCAAGATTAATTTTTAAAATAGTACAATGAAAAGGATTTTTTTCATAATCGTTGCTGTATTCTCAGCATTTATAATCGTCTCGTGTGAAAAAGATTTCCGCGAATTAGGTGGAAATATAATAAGTAATAATAATTTCAACACTAAACAAATCGTTTTAGATGTTGTAATCAATAAAGATTTACCAACTGAAGGAATAGATGTATCTTCAGTAAGAGCAGATAACATCGCTATAAACACTTTAGGTGAATATTTACTAGGTGTTTACAAAAATGATGATTATAAGAAAATTGAAGCTTCTATTGTAAGCCAGTTAGGTTTACCTGCAAGTTTACCAACATCTGGAGTAAATGATACAGAAACTCAAGAACACTATATTTTAGATAAAGTAGCGTTAATATTTCCTTATGAAGCAACTAATAATGGTCAAGATTCAGAAGGGAAGTTTGAATACAGTTTAGATTCTGTTTTAGGAGATAATTCAATCGGGGTTCCTTTGAAGGTCCTTAGAAATGAAACGTTTTTAAATACTTTAAATCCAGGGATGCCGTCTGAAAATAATAGTTTTTTGTCAAACCATAGCTACATGGAAGGAGAGTTATTAAATGAAGACCCTAATTTTCAATTTATCCCTAGATCAAACGATAGTATCTTGGTTGTACGCAGAGAATTAAGTACGGGAGCTAAATTTAATGACACCATTAAACTACAAAATAGCAGACCTTTTCTTTCTGTACCACTTGATAAGGCAAAAATGAAACAACTTTTCTGGGATAAATTTTCAGATACTGAATTTTCTTCTCAAGACTTATTTAATAATTACTTTAAAGGCCTAATAATAAAAGCCGAAGGTACTGATGGAGCAATGGTTCCTCTGAATTTTGCTTTTACTAGCAATAATATTGTTCCTTCTCTTAATTTTTATTACACGGTAACAAGAGTTGTAGACGGCAGTGTTAAAGATACTCTTAAACTTAATCATTCTTTTACGTTATCTGGTATTGTTAACAGTAAATATGTAGCTAGTCCTACAGCTAATCCTGCTCCAACTAACAGTTTCAAAATTCAAGGAACAGCTGGAACCATGGCTAAAGTTGAAATATTAAATGGCAGTGAATTACAAGATTTAAGGTCTCAAAATATTTTGATAAATGATGCGTCTTTAATTTTTAATATCGATTCTTCTAGGGATACTGTAAATGTTCCTAAACGTCTTTTCGCTTACAAGAAAGAAGTTTTAGACAATAATAATGATGTTACTGGTAATCATATAAAAGATAATTACTCAGAAGCTGCCTCTTTCGGAGGAAATTTACTTTTAGAAGACAATAAACCAAACAGGTATACTTTTAAAATAACTGATTATATCTCAGATTTAGTGTCTGGTGAATCTAATGATCTTCGCCCTTTGCTATTAAAAGTTTACAATCAGACTACTGATGACCCTATTACCAATAGATCTTTAGATACTATTGTTAAAAATTATAACTGGAACCCAAGAGGAGTTACTTTACTTAATAACTCTTCAACAAATGGAGCTTTAAAGGCTAGACTAGTTATATCATATTCAGAAGAGAAATAAAACATCAATTAGAAAATTAAGATTGTTATATGTGTGGAATAACTGGTTATATTGGAGAAAGAAATGCTTACCCTATTGTAATAAACGGACTAAAAAGACTTGAATACAGAGGATACGATAGTGCAGGTATCATGATGTATGATGGTGAAAATATCAACCTCTCGAAAACAAAAGGTAAAGTATCGGATTTAGAGGTTATAACTAATAATGAAGAGTATAAAAAAGCAGGAAAAATAGGTATTGGTCATACGCGTTGGGCAACTCATGGAGTTCCAAACGATGTGAATTCTCACCCTCATTTTTCTGAGTCTGGAAATCTTGTTATTGTTCATAACGGAATTATAGAAAACTATGATACTTTAAAGAAAGAATTAATCTCTCGTAGCTATAAGTTTGTAAGTGATACCGATACTGAAGTGCTGATTAATCTAATTGAAGAAGTTAAAAAAAATGAAGGTTGTAAGCTTGGTAAAGCAGTTCAACTAGCTTTAACTAACGTTATTGGTGCTTATGCAATAGCCGTATTTGACAAAACTAAACCTAACGAATTAATTGTAGCGCGTTTAGGAAGCCCAATCGCCATAGGTGTTGGTAAAGACAATGAAGAATTCTTTGTAGCTTCAGATGCTTCTCCTTTTATTGAATACACCAAAGATGCTGTATATTTAGAAGACGGAGAACTTGCTATAATTAAAAAAGGAAGAAAAATAAAAGTTAGAAAAATTGACAATGATAAACTTGTTGATCCCAATATTCAAGAGTTAAAATTAAGTCTTGATCAAATTGAAAAAGGAGGTTACGAACATTTCATGTTAAAAGAGATATACGAACAACCTAAAGCCATAATTGACACCTACAGAGGGAGAATGCTTGCTGATGAGGGAATTATTAGAATGGCTGGTATTGACGATAATCTATCTAAATTTTTGAATGCTGATAGGATTATTGTTATCGCTTGTGGTACTTCATGGCATGCTGGGCTGGTAGGAGAGTATTTACTTGAAGACATGGCTAGAATACCTGTTGAAGTAGAGTATGCTTCCGAGTTTAGATATAGAAATCCAATTATCACTCCAAAGGATGTGGTAATTGCTATTTCACAATCTGGTGAAACAGCCGATACATTAGCTGCAATCAAATTAGCAAAATCTAAGGGAGCATTCGTATTTGGTGTTTGTAATGTAGTAGGTTCTTCAATAGCTAGAGAAACACATGCTGGAGCATATACGCACGCTGGTCCTGAGATAGGTGTTGCTTCAACAAAAGCATTTACAACTCAAATTACCGTTCTTTCCTTAATTGCATTGAAATTAGCTCAAGCTAAAGGAACATTGTCCAAAACAGCTGTTAATGCGTATTTGCAAACTATGCAACAAATTCCTAGTCAAGTTGAAAAACTTCTAAAGACTGACCCTGTAGTTAAGGAAATCGCAAGTGTTTATAAAGATGCCAAAAACTGTCTGTATTTAGGTAGAGGGTTTAATTTCCCTGTTGCTTTAGAAGGAGCGCTTAAATTAAAAGAAATTTCATATATACATGCTGAGGGATATCCTGCTGCTGAAATGAAGCACGGTCCGATAGCTTTAATTGACGAAAACATGCCTGTTTTTGTTATTGCAACAAGAAAAGGACATTATGAAAAAGTTGTTAGTAATATACAAGAAATAAAATCGAGGAGCGGTAAAATTGTAGCCATTGTTACTGAAGGAGATGAAACAGTTAAGGAAATTGCAGATCATGTGATTGAGATTCCTGAAACCGAAGAGGCTTTAACACCTTTATTAACAACTATTCCTCTACAGTTACTTTCTTATCATATAGCGGTTATGCTTGGTAAGAATGTTGACCAACCTAGAAATCTAGCAAAATCAGTTACAGTAGAATAGTTCGTTTTTTATTTATATATTTATATTATCAGAGAACCAGTTTTTAACTGGTTCTTTATTTATATATCATTTTCAAAGCAAGCATATACAGGAAAATGATCAGAAAAACCTCCTTTGTACCATGGCCCTATGTAAGTTCTAAAAGGACTACCTTTTAACTTTCCTTTATGAACTTCTAACCATCTTTCATTAAAGATTCCTGCTTTAACGAATGAATGTTCACTTAGATTAGAATCAAAGAAACTTTTTGAAAAAATTATTTGATCAAATAGGTTCCACTTACCTCTGTATTTGAGTGATCCTAGGCCTTTTTCGTATAAGTCTTCCATAGGATTATATAAATTATCATTATTTAACAATTCTTTGATACTTCTATCTACAGGATCATCATTAAAATCACCCATAATAACAATTTTAGCTGATTCATCTTCTTCTCTAATTTGACCTATTATCTTTAGAACCATTTCAGAAGCTTTTATTCGCTTCTTTTCTGTTTCTGAAACACCTTCTCTTCTTGATGGCCAATGATTAACTACAAAATAGATCAACTCACCATTCAATCTACCTGAAACGAGTAAAATATCTCTTGTATGATCTTTCTCTCCTTTACTGTTAAGTAAACCTATATCATATACCTTAGAGTTTTCAGGCTTAAAAAAATTGGGGTTGTATAGTAATGCTACATCAATTCCTCTTTCATCTAAGGAATCGTAGTGTATAAAATTATAATTGAATTCTCTAAGATTTTTGTGCGCTATTAAGTCTTTTAGCACCCTATTATTCTCAACCTCCACAAGTCCCATAACAACTGGTGGATAAGCAGAACTATTTGTTCCGATTTTTGATATCACTGTGCTTATTTTCCTAAGCTTATTCTTATATTTTGACTTATTCCATCTATTTTTACCATTAGGAGTAAACTGATCATCATAAGTGAGAGGGTCATCCTTAATATCAAATAAATTTTCAACATTATAACATCCAATAGTAAATAGATTTTTTCTTTTAAACATTGTTTGATAATAGGGTTAGAAGGTTTTAAAATATAAAAAACGCAACCATTAAGGTTGCGTTTTTATTAAATTGTTTCTCCTAATTCTTTAAGTTTAGAAGTATTTTCAGCAAGCATAAGCTCATCTATAATCTTTTGGATATCTCCATTTACAATATTTTGTAAATCATATAAAGTTAATCCAATTCTATGATCAGTTACTCTACCTTGTGGATAATTATAAGTCCTAATTTTTGCAGATCTATCACCAGAAGTTACCATTGTTCCTCTTTTAGCCGCATCTTCGGCCTGTTTTTTGGCAAGTTCCATATCATACAGACGTGAACGAAGCACCTTGAACGCTTTTTCTTTATTCTTGTGCTGGGATTTTTGATCTTGACACTGTGCTACTAAACCTGTAGGAATGTGCGTTAAACGTACTGCTGAGTATGTTGTATTTACCGATTGCCCTCCTGGTCCAGATGAACAGAAAAAATCTATACGTACATCTTTAGGATTGATTTCTACATCAAACTCCTCTGCTTCTGGAAACACCATACATGTTGCAGCTGAAGTATGAACACGCCCTTGAGTTTCTGTCTGAGGAACACGTTGTACACGATGAACACCTGCTTCAAACTTAAGTGTTCCATAAACATCTTCTCCTGAAACTTCAAACTGAATTTCCTTAAATCCACCATTGGTTCCTTCACTGTAATCTACTATAGAAACTTTCCAACCTTTCCCTTCACAATATTTAGAATACATTCTAAATAAATCTCCTGCAAAAATACTAGCTTCATCTCCACCAGTACCAGCTCTTAACTCCACAACAGCATTCTTACCATCTTCAGGGTCTTTTGGTATTAACAGGAATTTAATTTCCTCTTCAAGAACTGGAATACGCTCTTTAGACTCATCCATCTCCATTTTAGCCATTTCGACCATCTCAGCATCACTACCGTCAGCAAGAATCTCTTTAGCTTCATCAATAGTATTTAAAAGCCCCTCATACTCCTTTGCTTTTGCTACTACCTTTCCTAAATCTTTATACTCTTTGTTTAGCTGAACATAACGTTTTTGATCAGAAATAATATCTGGTTGGATGATTAGGTCTGAAACCTCATCAAAACGTTGTTTTACTATCTGTAGTTTGTCTAACATCTTACTATTTTCTTGGCTTGCGAATTTACGATTTTTCTTTAAATTAAAGGATCATAACTAACATTATATAACTGTACCTTATGAGATTTATTGGATTTATTATACTTTTTTTAAGTGTATCTTCATGCATAAAGGAGGAATCAAAACCACATTTTTTAATTGGGAACTGAGAAAGGTTAAACGATAAATCAAATGAGCAGACTTATGAATTTTGGATCAGTGAACTTAATGGGCTAAGCTATACTTTGAGAGGTACAGACACTATCTTCAAAGAAAAGATGAGAATCCTTTACAAGGATAAATTATATTATTTAGTCGTAATAGATCTTAATAAAGCCCACACTTATTTCGAGTTTACCAACCAAACAGATGGTTCATTTATATCTGAAAATCCAAAAATGAGTTTTATACAAAAATAGTGTATTGGTTAAACAATAAAAAATTGAACACAAAGGTAAGTAATAACGATTTCGCCATAGATTTCGTTTTTCAAAAAATAAATTAAGATTTAATTCTTCAATATTAACATAAGTCCTGATAAAAAGAGCACCATTAACACTGTCTTCTTTAAAATAGCTTCGCTTAATTTTAAATACATTTTCTTTCCAAGATATATTGCTAGTAGAAATAAAGGGGATAATATCAATGAATAATATAAATGGTTAAACTTTAATATTCCTTGAATATACAGGATGGGAATTCTTGTTATAGTTATTAAACCCAAAACACCAAACATTGTTGCCCTAAAAACTTTCATATCCACAACTGAGTTCCTAACTACAATAACGTATAAAGGACCTCCTGTTGAGAATAATCCGGAGAAAAAGCCTCCAGCTAGGCTAAAAATAAATTCTAATTTGTTGTTTTTAATTAATTTATCTTTCATGTAAATAGAATACATTACATATACCAAAATGAATACCCCCAACATTTTTTTCAAAACAGTTGGTTTCCCATATTGAAGTACTAAGATACCTAGGCTTACACCAAAAATCGTCGCCAATATTAACTTTAAGACAACTTTTCGGTTTATACTCTTCCACTCTTTAGATACCAGTATAACACTTGAATATAGGTAGAATAAAGCTAGATAGGCTATTGCGTCTTTCAAACTCATTGTTATCAATAATATTGGCAATGCAATTAATGCTCCTGCAAAACCTATTACTGTTTGAATGAAAAAACCTAAAAAAATACCCAATCCTAAAATTATAAAAAACTCAACACTCATTGGAACTATAGTTATAAAAATCTAGACTCAAAATTAAAAATCTGTTGTATGAGTAGGAAATTGATATAATTCTAAATACTTTTATTTTTTATATAATCAAGTGTATTTAAGCTAACTTACAAATGAATCAATGGTAGATGTTACAGATCGTAAAATAATAGATGAATTAAGTAAAGATTCAAGAATTTCTTTTGCAGATTTGGGAAGAAAAATTAGTTTATCACCTTCATCAGTTAGGGAAAGAATTCAAAAACTGAATGATAACGGGGTTATTAAGAAATACTCATTACAGCTAGATTATTCCAAATTAGGTTATGGCTTAGAAGTATTCATAATTCTAAAGCTCTTTAGCGGAAGATTAAAAGTTTTTATTTCAAAAGTAAACGAGTTTGAAGAAATTAAAGAAGTGTATAGAATAACTGGATCTCAAAACATTCACATGAGGGTGATACTAAAAGATCAGTTACACCTTCAACGATTCATAGATCAATTGATTATGTATGGAGATACAACTACACACCTTATACTATCTGAAATAAAACAATAAAAGTCTCAGATTTCTCTGAGACTTTTATTGTTTTTAGTATTCAAAAATACCAAATTCACTTTGTATGGTAAGCTTCTTTTCTTTCGAAGCTTCTACTCTACCAATAATTTTTGCATCAACATTAAATGACTTTGAAATGGTAATAATATCTTCAGCTACGTCAGAAGATACATATAACTCCATACGGTGTCCACAATTAAATACTTGATACATTTCTTTCCAATCGGTATTAGACTGTTCTTGGATCAGCTTAAACAATGGTGGTATTTCAAACATATTATCTTTTATAACATGAAATTCATTTATAAAATGTAATATCTTGGTTTGAGCGCCACCAGAACAATGTACCATTCCATGAATATGGTCACTAGAATAATTCGAAAGAATTTCTTTTATAATAGGTGCATATGTTCTTGTTGGTGATAACACCAATTTTCCTGCATCTATGGGAGCGTCTTTTACTTTATCAGTTAACTTTGTGTTTCCTGAATAGACTAATTCTGTTGGAACAGCTGCATCGAAACTTTCTGGAAATTTTTCAGCTAAATATTTATGAAAAACATCGTGTCTGGCAGATGTAAGTCCGTTACTACCCATTCCGCCATTATACCCCTTTTCATAACTTGCTTGACCAGAAGAAGCCAAACCTACAATAACATCTCCTTCTTTTATATTTGCATTATCAATAACATCGTCTCTTTTCATACGAGCAGTAACAGTAGAGTCTACTATTATTGTTCTAACTAAA
>JAHDDQ010000144.1:0-2951 GCA_020629275.1 Tenacibaculum sp.
TTATTTAATATTTGTAATCCACACGATCATTTTTTATGAGTTTTTTCTTCAGATTAGTTATAGATATTAGTAAGTGTATTAAAAATTAGATGTAGATCTTAATTATCGTTTAAAACTTTAGATTCTTGATCCGAAATATAGATTAATACTTGATGAAAAAATATATTATTTCTTTATTACATATCGGATTTTGGGCATGTTATTCATTGTTAATGATTATAATGCTAGGACTTCTATTTAAAAATAATTCATATGGTAAAGATCGAGTAGATCTTATTTTTAAGTATTTATTTTCGTTTGCTATCATTCCATCTGTTATTTCATTTTACAGTTATTATTGTTTAATATTTCCCTATTACTTAAAGAGAAAGAGTATTTACAAATCCATTATTTATAGTGTATTAATTTCATTATTAATTGGTGTATTGGGCGTTTTTTTAATCACATTAATTTGTGGAAACAGTAGCTTGTTTAATTTACGTAATGATTTTGCTGAAGGAATTATTGCCATATCTCTTATAGCAACTATAATTGGAGTAATAGCTTTATTTATAAAGGGCTTTATAACTTGGTTTGATGAGATTAAATTAAAAGAAGTTTTAAAACAGAAAAATAATGAAATGGAATTGGCTTTAATAAAGTCGCAATTAGATCCCCATTTTCTGTTCAATACAATAAATAATATAGACGCACTTATTTTAAATGAACCTAATCAAGCATCAAATTATTTAAATACGCTATCTGATATCATGAGATTTATGTTATTTGAGACTAAAACAGACAAAGTTTTAATAGCAAAAGAAATAGAATACATTAAGAAATATATAAGATTACAAAAAATAAGAACAGCCAATACTAGTTATGTTAGCTTTAAAGTAGTTGGAGAAGCTGGTAATAAAATGGTTGCTCCAATGCTTTTTATACCTTTTATTGAAAATGCTTTTAAGCATACGACAAATAAAAGGTTAAAGGAAGCAATTACAATAACAATTACTACAAATGAAAAATATATTGAATTAGAGTGTAAGAATAAATATGACTCCAGTCGAAAATTACAAATTGAAAGTAACGGTTTGGGAAATAAACTCATTCAGAAACGATTACATTTAACCTATCCAGAACAGCACATATTAAAAATAACTAATCAGAACAATGAATACTGTGTCTATTTAAAAATTGATTATGAAAAAATATGATTGTATTATTATTGAAGATGAACCATTAGCACTAAAAAAAACAAGTGATTTCATAAAAAAGATTCCTTTTCTAAATCTATGTTCGACGTTTGATAGTGCATTAAATGGACTTGCTTATTTAAAAACTAATGAAGTGGCTATTCTATTCTTAGATATAAATATGGACGAATTCTCTGGAATTGAATTATTGGAGAACTCGAAAATAAAAAGTCAAGTTATTATCACAACCGCGTATGAGCAATATGCATTAAAAGGGTATGAATTAAATGTTACAGATTATCTTTTAAAACCCTTTACCTTTAATCGTTTTCTGCAAGCGGTAAATAAAGCACACGAGAATATAGAAAAGTATACAACTGCTACTCAAAAGGATTATATTTTCGTTAAAACTGAAAATCGGTTAGAAAAAATTACATTAAAAAATATAATTTACATAGAAGGAATGCGTGATTATATTAGAATTCATACTACAGATAAAAAAATAATGACACTACAAAATTTTAAAGAATTAGAGCAGATAATTCCTTCAGAGATGGTTTGTAGAGTGCACAAATCTTATATGGTAGCATTAAATAAAATAGAGTCAATAACACGAAATAGAATAAAAATAGCAGATCAACTTATACCGATATCCGAAACCTACAAAGGTACTTTTTTTCAAATGATAGGAAAATAACAACAAATACTATATTATTTGATTTCTATTTGACAGGTAAAAACGATTGATATGCAGAGGAATTATACCATTTTGCATATTAGAATTTTTATTAGATAAACAAACATAGACATTTACAATGTAAATATAAATTAACATAGTAAATGGATTCAAATAAAAAAACAGCAAGAATAGCGGGATGCATCTTTCTGGTACTACTAATTTCTGGAATATTTGCAGAATTTTTTGTTCGCCATAAAATTTTTGTTCCAGATGATATAATTTCAACAGCAAAAAATATAAAGGATAAACATGCGCTTTTTAACTTAGGTATTGTTAGTGATATAATCATGTCTACAGCTTACTTTTTTTATGCGATATTCTTGTATTTTATATTCAAACCAGTTAGCAAAACTTTTTCCCTAATATTAATATCAAGCTCAATGGTTGGCGTATCGATATTATGTTTAAATACGTTCAATCAAATAGCAGCATCACTATTAGCAGGAAATGGAAACTATTTAGAAGCTTTCAACCAAGAACAATTAAATGGACTGATCACTTTCTTCTTGAAAATGCATATTAATGGATATTATGTAGCTCAAGTATTTTATGGATTATACTTATTTCCATTAGGTTACATGATTTACAAATCAGGTTTAATCCCAAAATTCATAGGTGTTTTACTTATGCTAGGCTTCGTTGGAGACATGATAAATTTCTTCAATTTTTTCTTATTTCCAAAGTCTGAATTTGTACTGTTAGATTATGTAACTCTACCTGCAGATTTAGGTGAGGTTTCACTTTGCTTATGGTTAGTAATCATGGGAATCAGAGAGTATAAATTAGAGACACAAATTAAGAGTAGTACAATTTAATAACATATATATTTAAAGTAGTAAAATGAAAAAAGTAATTTTTATTTCAATTTTTTTCGGATTTGTTTTTTTAGCAAATTCACAACGTAAAAACGCCAGTGTTGAAAAATCAATATTTGGTATGCAAACAAATTTCACAGAAGTATGGGGATACACAGAATTTAAGGTAACAGATGAAATAGCAATGAGAATCGAAGTAGGATTAGAGAGCTTTTTTTTCGG
>JAHDDQ010000144.1:2961-10005 GCA_020629275.1 Tenacibaculum sp.
ATATGAATTCAGGTTTTTTTTCGGATGAAAATTTTATGTTCAGGTTGTTTTTGCTTTTATTAGTTACTCTAGAGCCACGTTGGTATTATAATTTAGGAAAGCGAATGAAAAACTCTAAGCGCATAGATGGAAATAGCGGGAATTTTTTATCTCTTTACACCAGTTATCATTCTGATTTATGGATTACTTTCAATGAAGATGATAACTTTAAACCTGTAAGTGATGTTTCAATAATTCCAACTTGGGGAATTAGAAGACCTTTAGGAAAACATTTCATATACGAACTAGGTTTAGGAGCAGGATACAGGTATTATTTTTCTAAACAAGCAGGATTTGAGAAGGATCGTGGAGAGATTTCTTTTAACATAAATTTACGTGTTGGTTATGACTTTTGATTGTTATTAGATTTCAATATAATTTAACAACCAAATTCTAGATTTTACATAAAATAAGCTCTTTTCTACATTAAGTAAATCAAGAAAACAAAGAAAAAATCTAGAAAGAAATTATAAAAAGTATATTTAATTAAACAAACTTTTAAGAAAAATCAATATTTTTAGTCTCAAAAATAAACTATTGGAACTAGAGATAAATCTGAAAAGATTAGGTAAAAAAAAGATCTATAAAAGTAAGGTAACCATACATCATGAGATTAAATGTCTTAAAGATTTAATTGAAACCTTAGTTCGTAATAATGTTAGAGATTTTAACAATAATATAGACGATACTAAAGTCTTAGCTTTTTTAACTCCATTAGAAATTCAGACTCAATCCGAAAGCGGAAAAATTGGATTTAATAGTGTAGAAAATAAAACAAAAGCAGACATATCAAAAAGTATAAAAAATGCCCTTCAAGCTTTTGAAGATGGCATTTTTTTAGTTTTTATAGATGATGATGAAATACAATCATTAAATGAAAAAATTACACTCAAAACTTCATCAACAATAGTTTTTATTAGAATGACATTTTTAGCAGGAACCTATTGGTAAAAAATTACTATGATAAAACAAGAGCAAGCATTAAAGATAATTGAAAGCAAAAAAAGAAGAACATTAAAAAAATCTGATTTTAATAATTTTACTTCAGAATATAAAGCTTTAGGTTTAATAATTGTAAAACTATCGAAAGAATATATAAATAACGAATATCATTCTGAAGACGGTTTAAAGCCTTATGAAAAGTTATTTGGAACAGATTTAATATTCAACCCTTGGAATGAAAAAGAAGGAAAAAAACTAGCTAAACTTATTTTTGGAAAATATCAAGCCCCATATATAGCTGAAATATGGGACATGTTTCTAAATTCTCCTTATCAAGACAGTTATAATAGAAGATCATTTCGTTGTAAATCTTCAGAAAGACATACAGTTAACAGAATTTCGTACTTACAGAATATGTACTTAATAAATAATTATGGATATGGAAACTTTAATATTCCTGAAATGATTCGTTATGACGTGTATGGAGAGATGTATTACAAAGATTTTTCATATTTGTTTGCAGCTTACTTGAACGATAAACAAGAATCACATACTGTATACGAGTTAATAAAAGATATTTTTCAAGGTGAAGATGAAGTCGGTGGTGTAACAAGAGCAATAGTAAAAGGATTATTATTAACGGAAGCACTTAAAAATTGGAAATTAGTTGAAGACTTATTACTTGCAGCACAAAGGCAAGAAGGATTAAGACAAATAATTTTAGAAGCTTTAGACGAAGCTTCAATAGGTGCATTGAGGCACTTTATAAAAGTTGTAAATGAACATAATTTAACTAGATTTAGTAGTGTAGTTAGAGCTGTTGATACTTGGTTTGGATTTGGTTGGGAAGCTCCAAAAAGTAAAACGATAAACAAAGTTTTAGTAGATGTACTTTCATATTTCAATAATAATGAGCTAATTTCAAAGGCTCTTAAAAGTAAAAATAACTTAGAAATATATACTGCATTGTGGTTTTTAGCATTGGAAGATGTTGACAAAGCAAACTTAAAAGCGATTGAATTAATTAAAGAAAGCAATAGAGAGAAAAAGATACTCGCCTGTATGTTTATTAGTCAAACTGAAAGAACTAACAGTGATATTTTAGAGTACATTAAAAATAATTTCAAATCACATATAGAGTTAGATTTTTGGTTACTACACATTTTACCCCAAAACCCAAAAATAAACATAGAACTATTCAATGATATTAAACAATATGGAGATGATTTGCCTACGAATGGTAAGGTATTTAACGCTACAATTTTCTCTTGGTCGAGTTATACCATAAAGCCTAACTTTTTTTATCATTTTCTAGTAGAAAATGCGAATGCAGAACAACAACAAATTTTAGCTAAAAACATTAGTGAAATACCGTCTGAAGAGCGAGGTAACTTTATTAGAAAAATATTCCCAAATCATTACACTTGGTCATATTATTATAACAAGAATGATAAGGTGCCTAAAGTAAAATTTTCGTCTGACGACTGGAGGAGAGCTTTAGCACATCAGGCGATTAAAGATCGTAATGAATCAGTAATGGGAACAGGTATAAGACTTTTTCAGTCAATGAACATAGAAACAGAAGATTTACCTGATTTGGAAGCTTTACTTGGAAGAAAAAACAGAAGTCTGAGAGAAAATATCATCAAATTAATTCTTGTACAACCAGTAAAAATAATTGAGCAAACTACTTCTAATCTTTTAGAGGCCAAAAAAGTTGATCAAAGATTAGGAGGATTGGAAATCTTAGTAGAGCTGAACGAACAAAAGAAGATGATTTCATTTGTTGAAGATCAATTTTTGAAATATTCAACTCGACAAAGAATATCTAAAAATGAAGAAGTATTCCTTGAAAAATTTAATAAGAAAACCAAAGAATTTAGCTTTGAAAACGGTTTTGGAGCCATAAGTTATGATAATTTATCTCCCATTATAACTCCCGATTTAAAGTTTGATAAGAATAACAAAGTATCAAGTATTTTATCAAAATTATCTTTAAAGCAAGAATTTTTATTTGAAACATTCATTGATGAAGAAAAAACAACTAAAGCGCTAAATAAATTGCTAGCCCTTTTTGAAAAGCATAAAAATCATGAATATGAAATTACAACTAAGGAAGGTGTAAAAGAGTATGGATTACTATCAAATTATATTAGATTAACACAGCATAAGGCTTATGATATTGATGATCCTAAAGAAAAAGTAAAGTTTCTCCCATTATATGAAGTTTGGAAAGATTGGTATGATACATCAAAATTGAATGATTTTGAAATATTGACAGCTATATATTATTGTCAGAATTTCCCAAACCATTTTAAAGAAGACAGTCGTTTTGGTAGTTTTTTAAGACTTTATATACCAAATTTAAAAGGTGTAAATCTAGTTAACACATACGTATGGGACAGTGTTAATAATAAGATTTTAACTATTTTGAAATTATTTAATGATGCTTATGCAGATCATTATACTATAGTACAATTTAAGTTAGATGTTTTAGAAGATTTTCTTGCTAGATTGCCGCAAAAATTAAAATCAAAAGTTGAAACTGAAGAATGGAGTAATAGAAAAACACATTGGTGTGACGTTGTTGAGTATCATTTGTTTGGTGTCGAAAATATCGTAGAATACTTAGTTAAATTCTCTGATGATACTAAATTACTGGCTTCTAAAATTAGTTTTCCAAATGAGTCAAAAAATATTAGTGAAATAGCAAAGACCAATATTAGTTCTTTTGAATTGAATACACCTCCAGAATGGATTAGTGTTAAACTTCACAAACATGCTGTAATTAATGATGATGATTTTAAATATCAACTATTAGTAAATAAGCAATTATTAAATCTAACGGATAGTCATAAATATAGAAAAGCGCCAGATATAATTACGGATGATATTCCAAAAGGGATTTTTAATCAATTAAAAGCAAACCTTCTTTCAATAGAGCTAGAAAGAGGTGACCTTCCAACTGAAGTATCACATTATATGACTGAATTTGCTAGTGTAGAAGGAAGGAATTATTTATTTGAGTTATTAACTAGGTTGGGAAAAGAAACATTCCATAGAGGTTATTATTGGTACGATTTGTCGTCTAAAAAAGAAGTTTTTAGTAGTCTTATTAAAAAAAGTGTACCTAAGGAAGATGAGACGTTAAGTGATTTTATTGATGATGCAAAACTTTTAAAAATAACAAAGAAAAAATGGATTGAAACAGCAATGTATGCTCCTCAATGGGCTAGTTGGATTTCTGAATTTCTGAAAATCAATAAATTAGAAGATGCTGTATGGTGGTTTCAAGCACATGCGTCTGAATATATGAATGCTGAAAAAGAAACTATAGTTTCTAGATATTCAAATGTTGATAGAGCAGATTTTTTAAAAGGCGTAATTGATATTGATTGGTTTCAAGAAGTATATACGGAAGTTGGAAAACAAAATTGGAAGCATTTACATGATTCTGCTAAATATATTTCTACAGGAAACGGACATCGTTTGGTTAAGCTTTATTCTGCAGTAATGTTAGGTGAAGTAAAGATTAGAGAGACACTAGCAAAAATTAAAGACAAACGAGATAAAGATTACGTTAAAGCCTTTGGTTTAGTTCCTTTGAGTAAGACTAACAAGAAAAAAGATCTATTAAACAGGTATAATATATTACAAGATTTTCTTAAAGAGAGTAAACAATTTGGGGCACAACGTCAAGAAAGTGAGAAAAATGCAGTAGAAATAGGTCTTGATAACTTGGCTAGAAATGCTGGTTACGAAGACAGTATACGTTTTTCATGGGCTATGGAAGGAGAGGCTATTCAATCGATTATGGAAAAGTCAGTTGTAGAGATTGACAATATAACTGTGCAGTTAATCGTTGACGAACAAGGTAAAGCGGATTTTAAAGTTTTTAAAGATGGAAAATCACAAAAATCTATTCCAGCAAAAATTAAAAAAGATAAGAGAATTTCTGCGCTTCAAAAAAGTAAATCTTATATAAAAAAACAATATAGTAGAACTCGTGTTTCTTTAGAAAAAGCCATGCTAAATGCAGAAGAGTTTACTATAGAGGAACTTATAATTATTTCAAAGCATCCTGTAGTAAATGCTATGTTAGTAAAACTTTTGTTTTTTAATAAAACCAAAAACACCTTTGGTTTTATTAAAGATGATAAACTTGTAGATTGTGAAGGTAAGTTTTCTGAGATAGATAATTCAGACGTTTTGTTAATAGCACATTCTTCTCATTTATATGAAGGTATTGTATGGGATTTATATCAGAAGTTTGCTTTTGAAAACAAATTAGTTCAACCTTTTAAACAAATATTTAGAGAACTTTATATTTTAACACCTGATGAGGTTGAAAGTAAGACAAAATCATTTAGATATCAAGGTCATCAAATTCAACCAAAGAAAACAGTTGCTTTGTTAAGATCTAGAGGTTGGACTGTAAATCATGATGAAGGATTACAAAAAGTTTACCATAAGAAAGGTTTTATAGCCTCTGTTTATGCTATGGCAGATTGGTTTTCTCCTGCAGATATCGAAGCACCAACGTTAGAACATATAAGTTTTTATTCGAGAAAAGATTATAAATCAATCTCTCTTAGTGCTATTGATGCCGTTACTTACAGTGAAGTAATGCGGGATATTGATTTGGTCGTAAGTGTAGCTCATGTAGGAGGAGTAGATCCAGAAGCTAGTTATTCAACAATGCAAATGCGAGGTGTTTTGGCCAGAGAAACAGCAAGACTTTTTAAAGCTGATAATGTAGAAGTGAAAGAAAGATTTATCTTAATAAAAGGTAAATTAGCAGACTATAATATTCATTTAGGAAGTGGTGTTGTTAGTAAAAACGGATTAAGTATTTCTATTATTCCAATTCATAGTCAACACAGAGGTCGTTTATTTTTACCTTTCATAGATGATGATCCAAAGTCAGCCGAAATAATTTCAAAAATGAAACTATTATCAGAAGACAATAAGATTAAAGACCCTACTATTTTGGCCCAGATAAATAGAAAGAGTTAAAAATATAGTTTTCGAGTAATAATTAGTTTAATATAAGTTATTTACCAATACAGAAATTAGAAAAAATATGTCCTAGAATGTCTTTGTCAACGTCGTATTCACCAGTAATATTTCCTAAGTGACGAAGGCATTCTCGGATATCAATTGCGAATAAATCAGAAGAAATCCCTAATTCGATACCATCATTAACAGACTGTATACTATTTAAAGCATTATTTAGAGCTTCAAAATGACGAGAATTCGTAACAATAGTTTCGTTATTACTTAGAGCACCAGTATTTACTAAAGAAGTCAACTCTTGTTTTAGTTCATCGACACCTATTTTTTGTTTAGCAGACAATAATAAAGCATCCGGAATTAAATATTTTAGTTCTGTACGCTTAGTTTCAGTAATGTTATCTATCTTATTAGCAATAACTAATATGCGTTTTTCAGAGAATCGATCTTTAACTTTAGTAATTTCAGAAAGTAATGTTGAAGAATTTATAATTGCCGTTTCAGCATTAATCAGAAAAATTATTAATTGAGCATTATCTGCTTTTTCGTATGCTTTTTTTATTCCTATATTTTCAACTATATCTTGCGTTTCTCTAATACCAGCAGTGTCTATAAAACGAAAAGCAACACCATCAATAACAATTTCATCCTCAATAGCATCTCTTGTAGTACCAGCAATATCAGAAACAATAGCTTTTTCTTCATTAAGAAGAGCATTTAGTAAAGTAGATTTCCCCACATTAGGTTCTCCAATAATAGCAACAGGAATTCCATTTTTCATGGCATTTCCAAAAGCGAAACTATCAATTAAACGTTTTAAAACAGAAGAAATTTTAGATACTAAATTCCTGAATTTTGTGCGATCTGCAAATTCTACATCTTCACCAGAAAAATCAAGTTCTAGTTCTATTAATGCTGCGAAATCTAATAACTGTCCACGTAATTCTTTCAATTCATTAGTAATCCCGCCACGCATCTGTTGCATTGCCATTTGATGCGAAGCTTCAGAATTTGAAGCGATGACATCAGCGACTGCTTCTGCTTGACTTA
>JAHDDQ010000145.1 GCA_020629275.1 Tenacibaculum sp.
GAATATTTAGCTAATATAGGAGGATATCTTTTGATAAATTCATTACTTCCTCTTTTTTACTTTACTTTTTTGACTAGCACAAGCTGTTAAAGCTTTATCAAAAGGGATTTCTATTTTTTCAATACGTTGATCTATTTCTTTTGTAGCTTCTTTCTCATGAATTTCGTACTTATTCTTTCTAGCTTTGTACTGTGTTTTGGTTTCAAACTCTGTTTTCGGCTTCATCAATTCATGATACTCAGGAATGAAAGTTTTTAATATTTTACTTTTTTTACCCCAACGAACTAAGTATCTACTTAATATTTTATTTTTCTGTTGCTCATCTTCTATAAGTTGAATTAATTTCGAATATGATTTTTTAGTTACTGATTTATATAATTCTATTTCCTTAAGAACTTTAGGATTGGTAGTAGTGAGATAATTTAAGTTAATTAAACTATCTGTTTCATTTTGTAATTTTTCCAACTTCTTAGCTAGCTTATT
Organism: Tenacibaculum sp.; assembly: GCA_020629275.1. GTDB lineage: Bacteria > Bacteroidota > Bacteroidia > Flavobacteriales > Flavobacteriaceae > Polaribacter. The sequence continues at coordinate 484 of JAHDDQ010000145.1, forward strand.
ACGTCCTAAATATTTGTATTGCTTATTAAAATATAGATATTTCTTTGCAGCCATACTAAAATACCTATTGGCATGATCTGGTTTATTTTCTCTAAGTAAGTAATATCCTATATTAAGATATTCATTATAATGTAAATCGTTTTTCCTTGCTTTACTCATTAAATCTAATGCTGTGCTTGAACTTAATATAGTAGTTTGTTTCTGTGCTGTTATTGGAGTTATAACAATAAATGCTAAGAGTAATCCCCAAAATAAATGTTTCATGAGATGAAGTTTTAAGTCTTAATTATAGACGGTTAATAGCTCTTTATATGGGTTGACATAAATGTTAACCCTAAAAACAAATATATGGAGTAACATTGACATATATGTCAAGTATCAAAAAAAATAATGACAAGTATAAAAAGTTATTTGGAGTAACTCTCAAAAGAATAAGAGAATCTAAAGGTTTGTCTCAGATAGATTTGGCATCACTTTGTTACATGGAGAAGTCTAGTATATCTCGTTTAGAGAATGGCAGAACCAATGCTACATTAACTACCATAATAGCATTGAGTAGCGCTTTGGAGATTAATCCTAAAGATTTTTTTGATTTTGAACTAGTAAAATGTGAGGAATATTAAAGTTAATATTAAAAACTATGATAGAATAGTTTTAGAATTTTTAAAAAAATTACCTTTGTAAAATGTCAAAATCTCCCAAGTCTAATAAAGCAAGAAATTATAGTGACCTTACTTTGAAGAGGTTATTTGCACTTTCTGGAAATGAATGTGCTTTTCCTACATGTACTAAAGTATTGGTAAATAGAAAGAATGCTTTAGATTCTAATATATGTCATATTGAAGCAGCTAGTGAAGGAGGAGAAAGGTATAACCCTGATATGACTGATAAAGAAAGAGCTGACTATCCGAATTTAATTTTACTTTGTCCTCAACATCATGCTGATACAAATGATGTTGACATATATACTGTTGAATCTTTAAAAACTATGAAAAAAAACCATGAGAGTTTTATTTTAAATAGTAGGATAAAGACAAACCCTTCAATGTTGAAAAATGCAATTAATGCAATTTCTAATATTGAGTTATCAGATATAGAAGATTCGGATACTCTTAATGTTTTTGATCCTCAGACTAAAATTGATTATAATTCAATTAAACGTAACGTTTCTCTAATTCAAGAATATAAAGTTTATCATAAAAAAATAAATTCTCTTTATGACGAACTTGAAAAAGAAGGTTCAATAAAAAAAGAAAGGCTATTAAGTACCATCAAGCATATATATACTGAAGTGAAAGGAAAGTACGTTCTTAATTCAGAAAATGCACTAGAGATTATTAAACTTAATTCGGATAGTATTATTGATGATATTTTTGAAAGTTTATATTCTAAGATGAAGGATTCTCGATTTTGGGAGGAAGACATTATATTGGGAATTAGATTGATTATGGTAGATGCTTTTATGCGTTGTAAAATTTTAGAAGAACCAAAATGATTATTAGCAAAGACATAAACCCTGAAAGAGACTTTTACTATTTAGGAGCTAAAGTCATTGATGTTCTGTCTCAAAATAAAAATAAAGATTTTTCATTAATTGATATTTATGCGATAATAAAAGAGTCTGAAAATATTTCTTTAAATTTATTTAGCCTTACTTTAGATTGGTTATTTATAGCAGGAGCTATTTCTAAAATTGAAAATGGAAAAATTATAACATGTTTCTAAAAAGATTAACAATACATAATGAAGATGAGTTAATTAGAGATATTCCTTTTAGAAAAGGGATTAATTTAATTATTGATGAGACTAAGTCTGAAGAGAAAACAGAGTCTGGAAATAGTGTCGGTAAGACTACTGTTTTAAGATTAATCGATTTTTGTTTAGATGGTAAAGGAGATAATATTTTTACAGATCCTGAATTTAAAGAAACTAATTATAAAGTTGAGCAATTTTTAAAAGGTAATAATATTATAATTACTTTAACTTTAGTAGAGGATATTGAAGATGCTCACTCTAAAGAAATAGAGATTCGAAGAAATTTTTTAACGTATAGTAAGAAAATTCAAACAATTAACGGAGTACCTTACAAGAATGAAGATTTTTCTAAAGAACTAAAGAAAATAATATTTAAGACTGAATCAAAACAACCTACATTTAAACAATTAAAATCAAAAAACATAAGGGATGAGAAGAATAAGTTAAATAATACTATTAGAGTATTAGCTCAAAATGTAGTAACAGATGCTTTGTATGAATCACTACACCTTTTTTGGTTTGGAATTGATGTTGACTTATCAAAAGATAAACTTGTTAGAGATAGGAATATAGAAACTAACCTTCAAACAAGATTAAGAAAAGAAAGCAACCTTTCTCAAATTAATCAGACATTAAATATCTTAAATAAAGAGATCGAAAAACTTCAGGTTAAAAAAGATTCTTTTAATCTTAATGATAAATATGAAGAAGATTTAAAAGAGTTAAATACTGTTAAGTACAAACTTAATGAGGTATCTACAAAAATCTCTAGATTAGAGCTCAGAAAAGAACTGATTATAGAAAGTAAAATAGATTTAGAAAAAGATATATCTGAGATTGATACTACTCAGATAAAGCGGATGTACGAAAAAGCTAAAATTTTTATTCCAAATATTCAAAAAACTTTCGAAGAAACTCTTGTTTTTCATAATGAAATGATTAAACAAAAAGTTCAGTTTATAACAGAAGAATTGCCTACAATTGAAAGAGAAATCAATGAGAATAATATTAGGCTTCAATCTTTATTAAAAAAGGAATCTAGTCTTTCAGCTAAGATTAAAAAATCAGGTGCAATTGAGGATTTAAATAAAATAATACTAGAGTTGAATTCTTTTTATGAGAAAAAAGGAAACTTTGAAGAACAGAAAAGACTTTGGGAGAAATCAATAAGTAATTTAAAAAAGATTGATGAGAAGTTAGATAAGATTAATAAAGATTTATATTCTAAAGATGATCTAATTCAAAATAGAATAACAGAATTTAATTCTTATTTTTCTGAAATATCAAGTAAGTTAGATGGAGAACTCTCTTTGTTAAGTGCCGATAATTCAAGTGGGGTCTATAAATTTAAAATAGCAAACATAGAAGGTAACCCTGGTACAGGAAGTAAGAAAAGTCAAATGGCATCTTTTGACCTAGCATATATAAAGTTTGCTGATGAAAACGATATACCTTGTTTACATTTTGTTTTACAAGATCAAATAGAAAATGTCCATTCTAATCAGATTACTAATTTATTAACTGAAATTGTTAACGATATAAATTGTCAGTATGTCCTTCCTGTTTTAAGAGATAAACTACCTAGTGAAATTGATATTAAGAGTATGGAAGTCTTATCATTATCACCAGATGATAAATTATTTAGATTGGAGTAATTTCAAAGAAAAAATATTAAAAAAGCTCGTTCGTTTGTAACGAGCTTTTTGTTAATTGAGATTATAACTCAAAGGCTATTAATTGCTTCTCAATCTGTTTCTTCCTTTCCTCTAGGGAATTTCTGAGAAAATTTGTTACCATGTGGATGAGGTTTGTATTTGTAGTCATAAAAGAAAGTTTTTGTGAATCTACAATCTCGAAACTAGCAGAATCAGATTGATTGTATTTGAATTTATTCAGTTCTGAAAGTGTACTTGTTAAACGTTCTCTTTGATGTGCTAAACCTTTCATTTGTTCAAATTTCAACATGCGATCATCTAAGTTTACCACTGGTTTTGGTGGTTCAGGAGTGTTTGTAGTTTCGTCTTTAGTAATTGGACTTGTTGGTTCTCCTATAGCTTCTTTCGCTAATTTGTTTTGAACAGTTTTCTTTGTTGAAGTAGCCTTTTTTGCTGTTCCATTTTGTTTTGCTGTAGCTGTTGCCATGATTCTAAAATTTTTAAATTAAACATTATTCTTTGTTATGATGCCTGTTATATAGAGTGGTATCAAACACATGCGAAACACAGTTGCTAGCGGGTGAAAAGACAAGTCTTGGGCGGTTATTTTTCGGAGAAAAATGTTCGACAACATGAAATGCTTGGACTTGTAAGAGGTGAAGGAATGCAACTATCTTGCGTGTGTTTGTATCCATTCATAATAGGTGTTAAACAAATTGTTTGATTGAAAATAGAATGATGGTAAAAGCTTCTCCAATAATGAATAGTAAAAAGAGACTTACAAGAAGTCTCTTTAGAAATAAAAAAGAAGTTTAGAACTAAATATCAAGTCCTAATTCACAAGTTAATTGATAAGCTACTTGCTCAAAAGCAAACCAAGCAAGGTAGTTTTTGATTTGATGTGGAATATTTAATGGAGTTCCTGTAGCTTCTTCAAAATCAGATTTAAGTTCAATGATTTCTTCATAATAGGTGTCAAAAAACGATTCTGTATCGGCGTAATAAGTAAGTGATGGAATCATTCCAGAAATACAACCATGTTCGGCTAAATGTGCAAAGAAACCTTTAGGATCATTATAGCCACTAGATAAAGCTTCATTGATAACAAAAGCTTTGATAGTTTGGGGATTGTTTTCTGCAATTTCCTGTAATCTTTGAACTAAACTGTTTGGATTTGATGTACTCATGATAATAAGAATTTAAGTTAAATACATCAGGCGTAACATTATGAAAGGAGACAAAAATCAAGGAGGAATGATAGGCAAGTCCTTGATTTTTGATAGACTGGAATAATAGCTTTGGATGTATTTACAGATTCTTTGAAATGAGTGAATTAAACAGTTAGTTTAATAAGATGAAATTTCTTCCGAAAAGTATCTGAAAGTACTGCGGTTAGTAATGTTTTTTATATATTTGAAGGAGCTATGATGTATCAGAATACATACCGTAATTTTTTGTTTTTTGGAGGTATACCTCCAAAAAAATGCAACCGTTTAAAAAAAATTGACGATAACTATACCTATGATGCCTTGAATCGAATTACAGGAGCTAGAGGAGTTGGGAACTCAAATTACGATGTTCCTTTAGTAAGTTACGATAAGAATGGAAATATCTTACGACTTCAGCGAAGAGGACACTCCAATAATACAGCAACAGTTTTTGGTGTCATGGATAATTTAACCTACACGTATGATAGTGGAAATAGGTTAAGAAAAGTAGCCGATAGTGGAAACAAAACTACTGGATTTATAGATGGAGCAGTAACAGGAAATGACTATTCCTATGATGTAAATGGTAATATGACTGTTGATAGGAATAAAGGAATTAGTAGCATTACTTATAATCATTTAAACTTACCTTTTCAATTAACTATAAATGGGAATAATTATATCACATACATATATGACGCTAATGGTGTAAAGCAAGCAAAATATGTAACTAGAAATGGTTTAGATGTAACTACCACGTCATATGCAGGAAACTATATTTATGATGTAACACCATCAGGTGAAGCTACTTTACAATTCTTTAATCACTCAGAAGGCTATATAAAGAAAGACGGCAATATGTTTAACTATGTATACCAATACAAAGACCATTTAGGAAATGTAAGGCTTTCTTATACGGATAATAATAAAGATGGAATTGTTACTCAAAATGAGATTATAGAAGAATCAAATTATTATCCTTTTGGTCTAAAACATAAAGGATACAATAACGTAGTTTCTTCACTTGGAAATAGTATAGGTCAGAAGAATAAAACCTTTCAAGGTCAGGAATATCACGATGAACTAGGATTAAATGTAAATGAGTTTAAATATAGATTTTACGATCCTTCCAATGGTCGTTTTTGGAGTGTTGATCCTTTAGCTGAAGATTTTACTTATAATTCAACATATGCTTTTGCCGAGAATAAGCTTGGTATGGGTAAAGAGCTGGAAGGTCGAGAACTTCTAAACAACCAAATGCTTTTTGATGTTATTAGATTAGGTCTGCAAGGTTTACAAAACATTAGCGATAAGTTTTCTAGTGGAGCAAAGAAAACCCAAAAAGCATATGGTGAGCAAATGCGACAAAGAGCAGGTGTGCCTAATGCAGAGTTTGATTCTGAATCTAATAGAATAGAAATGGCTACAGGTATTGGTCAGATATCAGAAGGAGCAACTGATTCTGCTCATTTAGCAGCAGATATCGCTGGGACAATTGATCAGACAGGAATAGTAGATGGGGTACATGCTTTGACATATTTACCTAGTGGAGAATATGGTAAAGCAACATTGACTGGAATAGGTATTTTAGGGATAGGCGGTGATGCCTTGAAATTAGCTAAATATAGTGATGAAGTTGCTGGAGCTGTAGGAGAAGGAGTTAAAGCTGTTAAGTCACTGGCTAAAGCTGATAATAAGATATTGAAATTTTCGAGAGAAACATTTGAAAGTAGTACTACCCTTAAGAATAGCGCAAATGGTTTAATAGAGCAATTATCCAAAGGAAATTTAAATCCAGGTATTGGAACAAAGAAAGTATTTGGCGAAGTTTTAGAAGCAAGATCGCGTGAAGGGGCCAGAGTTTATTTTAGACAAACGAATGAGGTTATAGAGATACTTGGATATTCAAATAAATCAAATCAACAAAAAGTCATAAATAGACTAAGAACATTATATAATGAATAATAATTATGAAATATAAAGTTATTTTTCCTGTTAAATACAATATTAATGATTACCAAAATGATAATATTGATGTTAATATTATTTTAGAAAACAATAATGTCTATTTTGCAACATTTTTTACTTTAAAGAACGTGATTTATATGATGGAAAAAGAGTCTATAAGCTATTTTTCAGCAGATAGTATGGTCATTGTAAAAAGCTTAAGTAAAGATAATATCGATAAGGTTGTGAATGAAGCTATTCAAAGAGGCGAGTTAGATTCAACTTTTTCTAAAATAGGAACAATAAAGGAAATATTTGATACAGATAAGAGTTTTACAGAATTATATGATAATTTGGGTAATGGGTCAAATTAGCACCTGAAGTAAAATACTGGTTTTTAAATCTGAAAACCAGAAAGATAAAAAATATATACTGTTCTTTTTAGAGCAGTATATTTAGTTCATTAAAATATTAAAATTTTGTTAGAGCTTTTAAAATCTAGGTTTCTTTTAGCGACGTGTATTAAATTAGCACCTAAAAAATGTTATGAAATGCACTCGATGTAATTCTAGTGATTGTACCAAGAAAGGAATTCAGAATAATAAACAACGATTTTATTGTAAAGATTGCAAGAGCTACTTTCAATCAAATTATACCTATCAAGCATATAAATCAGAAACAAACACCTTAATTGTTAGTTTGTTAAAAGAAGGTTGTGGTATTCGAGGAATTTCAAGGGTATTGAAAATTTCAAAGAATACAGTTTTGTCAAGAATGTTGAAAATTAGCAAACGAATTAAGATTCCATATTTTAATAAGTTGGGATGTAAATTCGAGATAGATGAAATGTGGAGTTTTATTTGACACAAGAAAAATGTTACTTGGGTAACCTATGCTTTAGAAAGAGAGACCAAAAGTATTATTGATTTTTATGTTGGTAGAAAATCTAAAATAACGATACAACCATTAATTGATAAAGTACTGCTACTCCAACCGACTAGAATTTATACCGATAGATTAAATATTTATCCGAGTATGATTCCTAAAGAAATTCATAAGTGTTTTCAATATTGTACCAATAGAATTGAGAGAATGAATTTGAATTTACGGACACATATAAAAAGGTTAAGTAGAAAAACAATTTGCTATTCTAAAAATCAGGAATATTTAGAAGCACATTTACGTATTTACTTTTGGGGATAATAATTCCAAAATGAAGATTCGTAATAGAATTATAAGTTCTTTGAAAATAGTCATTTTTTAGAGTGTAAAAGGTCTAAAAAAATAGAAAGAGGTCAAAAAATCGCTCTTAGGTGATTATCCCTTTGGACTCAAACACAAAGGGTATAATAACGTGGTTTCAGCTCATGGAAATAGTACAGCGCAAAAGTTTGGGTATAATGGGAAAGAGTTAAACGAAGAACTTGGACTTGAATGGCACGACTTCGGTGCTAGAAATTATGATGCTGCTTTAGGAAGATGGACGAATCTTGACCCTTTAGCAGAGCAATACTATAACACTTCCCCTTACGTTTACGCATTAAATGCACCTACATTCTTTATTGATCCTGATGGTAGAGAGGTTGACGTGACTGATTTATGGAACCAAAGAAAAGACAAAGGAAAAAAAGGAGATGAGGCAAGATGGTTACTCGCACAGTTGGTTTCTGGTCTATCTAAGATTTCAGGGTTAGATATAGGTTTTGCAACAAATAAGAAGACAGGTAAAACTATTTTATCAGGATATGGCAATGGAAATGGTAAAAAAGGGGAAGCATATGTAAAACATTTATTAGAAACTGATACAAGTGAAAAAAAATCTAACACGATTGAAGTTAAAACAACTTCTGGTAGATTAGGTTCTACATCAGGTGACCTTTATGGAGAGGTTTTTTTGCATGCAGAACAAATAAATGGAATACAAGAAGGTCTAGATAATGCAGGAGTTGATAAGGAAACAATGAGTGTAGGATTAGCTTTTATTCACGAAACTCTTCATAGTCAATATGGAGCATCATTTTTCTCAAGTAAAGAAGATCAAAAAGCTAAAAAGGATGGGAGATTTCTTGATAATGGTAAGAACGGAATGAATTTAGTTAATAAGGTTAACATTTTCAGAAAGGAAATGAGGTTACCAAATAGGACTACATATGGAATAAATAGTAGTTTTAGAGTTTCAAAAGATGGAAATAAGAGTATTCTTATAAAGTATAAAAAAACTCCTATCCCTGTAATAAAACCAAAAAAGAAAGGTTAAATAATATAAAATGATGAAAAAAATTATATATATAATTCTAGTTTTTGTTATTTCTAGTTGTAATACAGGGAATAATCAAAATAAATTAACAGATAAACAAATTAAAATTATTAATACTGTAATCAATAATTTTTTTGAGAGAAATAATATTGTTAAATCTGATTATTTAATAAACCCTTATTACGGTTCATTTAGTTTTGATAGAGTTTCTCTAAAAAAAGGAACAAATAAAGAAGACATATTAAAAAAATTTAAATGGGATGAAGAATATTTTTCAACTACTCAGAAAGAGATAAATATTAAATTTAAAGGAAAATTATCCAAAGAATTATCTAAATTATCCTTAAAAGAGAAAAGTAAATATATTTTTTCATTTTCAGGTTTTTCAAAAAATCTAGTTTTTTTTAAAGTATATAATTTGTGTGATGAGATAAATAAAGAAGATATCATTAAGAAAAATATAGATTTTTCTAAAAAATATAAAAAGGAAATTTCTTTATATGTAGTAACTTTTAATAATAATGAAATTATAGATATTCTTATTGATAATTCAACTATTTATGAATTAGAATGTAATGAAAACCGGTAGTGGGTAATGTCCTAAACTGGGTGTGCCCTGAATTAACTCTAATGCTGGACTAGAG
>JAHDDQ010000146.1 GCA_020629275.1 Tenacibaculum sp.
TGCCCTGATTCGAGATATATTTATGTTCACCAACCTTCGATTGATATTGATAGACGTACAAGGTGTTACAGGTAAAAAGACGGAGGTTCTATCTCTTCCATACAAAAGTATTTCCCGATTTTCGCTCGAAACCGCAGGTACATTTGATTTAGATGCCGAACTTAAAATCTGGATTTCATCCGAAAATATTCCATCTGTCAGCAAGAAATTTAATAAAAGCATTGATATATACGAAGTACAGCGTTTCTTAGCTTCTAAAGTGTTGTAATAGAATATGTGTGAATTTTATAATATTAAAAACGAATGTTCTACTTTGCACACAATTCATTGTAAATAGCAACTAAAAATAGAATATCAATGTCAGAAGAGCAGAAACAGCTACTTGAAAAACAGCTTTGGGATATTGCGAATTTATTACGAGGTAAGATTAATCCTGATGATTATCGAGATTATATATTAGGCTTTATCTTTTATAAATATTTATCAGAAAAACAGCATTTATATGCCAATGAACTATTGGTAGGCGAAGTAGTCACCGAGTATAAAGAAATAACAGATACCGAAACTTTAGATGCCATAAAAGAAGAATCACAACTTAAATTGGGTTATTTTTTAAAGCCATCTGAATTATTTTCGGTCATTGCTCATAAAGGTAGAGCAGATACAGAATCAGATAGTAATTATATTATTGAAGACCTCCAGCAAATCCTTAACCACATTGAGCAGAGCACGATGGGAACCGATTCCGAAGATGATTTTAATGCACTCTTTGAAGACCTCGATTTACATTCTACAAAAATAGGAAGGACTGTTGGAGCAAGAAATCAGATCATTGTCCAAATTCTCAACAAACTAGATAAAATTGATTTCAAATTAGAAGAAATAGAATCAGATGTACTAGGAGATGCTTATGAATACCTCATTGCAAAATTTGCGGCAGGTGCGGGAAAATCCGCAGGAGAATTTTATACACCTCAACAAGTTTCTAAGATACTAGCAAAAATAGTAACCACGGGAAAAACCAAAATCAAATCGGTATATGATCCTACTTGTGGTTCTGGTTCACTCCTTTTACGAGTTGGCAAAGAAGCAGAGGTAAGCGAGTTTTTTGGTCAAGAATTGAATCGGACGACCTACAATTTGGCCCGTATGAATATGATTATGCACGATATTCATTTCCGTTCATTTGATATTCGACAAGAAGATACACTTGAAAACCCTCAACACATTGGAAAACGATTTGAAGCAATAGTTGCCAATCCACCTTTTTCGGCTCATTGGAAAAGTAAAAACAATCCACTCAACGATACTGATGAACGATTTAGTCAATATGGACGGCTAGCACCTCGTACCAAAGCCGACTATGCTTTTTTGCAGCACATGCTATTTCAACTAGCTGATAATGGTATCATGTCGAGCGTGTTTCCACATGGTGTTTTATTTAGAGGAGCAGCCGAAGGAGTGATACGCAAATACCTCATTCAAGAAATGAATGTCCTTGATGCCGTTATTGGTTTACCTGCCAATATCTTTTATGGAACATCTATTCCGACCTGTATTATGGTACTCAAAAAATGCCGTGAAGCCGATGATAATATTGTATTTATTGATGCAAGTGGAAATGACTATTTCGTTAAAGAAGGTAATCAAAATATGTTGCGAGATGAAGATGTAGATCGTATTGTTAACACTTATGTTAATCGAGCAACAAAAGATAAATACAGTTATGTAGCAAGTCTAGCAGAGGTAGCAGAAAACGATTATAACCTTAATATCCCTCGTTATGTAGATACTTTTGAAGAAGAAGAACCGATTGACCTCAATATGGTAGCAGAGCGTTTAGTTGGATATGATAAGGCCCTAGTCGATGTCAATGCGGATATACTTGGCTACTGTGAAGAACTAGGTATTACTCCACCTTTTAAAATTGAATAAGATGGAGAATAACATACCAGAACTACGGTTTCCTGAATTTGAAAGGACAAGTTTATACCGAAGCTATTTTTTTAAGGATATTTTCCTTTTTTCTACGGGTAAGAATATTAAACAAAGTGAGGCATCTCCAGAGTTTGAAATTCCTTGTATTAGATATGGAGAGTTGTACTATATGTACAATGAAGTCATTTATGAAATTATTAATAGAACTAATCTTGATAAATCAGAATTATTATTTAGCGAAGGAGATGAAATCTTACTTCCATCAGCAGGTGAAGATACCTTAGATATTGGTAAGGCTTCAGCACTGACACTTGAGAATATTGCTATTGGAAGAACTATCAATATTTTAAAACCATTAAAAGAAAATTTCTATTCACAAATATATGTTTCGTATTATATCAATCAAAAACTAAGAAAGAAGATAGCTACTTTAGCTAAGGGATCGAGTATTAGTAATGTCTATAATTCTGATTTAAAGAGGTTAGAAATATTTTTACCATCCCTCGAAGAACAAAATAAAATCGCCGACTTTCTAACGACTATTGACAAACGCATCAATATCTTACAAGATAAGAAAGCAGACTTAGACGTTTATAAAAAAGGAGTGATGCAACAGATTTTTTCACAACAGATCCGCTTTAAAGATGATGAGGGAAAGGACTTTCCAGATTGGGAGGAGAAGCGGTTGGGGGAGATAGGCTTTTTTCAAACAAGTAGTATTGATAAATTATCTAGAGAAGATGAGGAAGAGGTGTTTTTGATAAACTATTTGAATGTATATCGTCATGAAAATATTAATAATGAAACAATAAAAAAATTCCAAAAAGTTACAGCTAAAGAAACTCAAATACAAAGTTGTAATTTGGTTAAGGGAGATATTTTATTTACTCCTTCCTCAGAAACCCCATTAGACATTGGACATTCCGTGGTAATCTTTGAAGATTTAGAGAGTGCTGTATTTAGTTATCACCTTATGAGATATAGACCTAAAATAAAACTTGACATATTATATTCACATTACTTCTGTAATATACAAAGTGTTATGAAACAGCTTTTTAGATATGCTACTGGAAGTACTAGATTTACTATTTCGGCAGGAAATTTTTCAAAAGTAAGGATTTCAATCCCTGTGATAGAAGAACAAAAAAAGATAGCTAACTTTTTATCAAAAATAGACATCCAAATTGAAAAAGTCGAACGTCAAATTGAAGATATGCAAGTTTATAAAAAAGGATTGTTACAAAAAATGTTCGTGTAAAATATGAAAGATTATAACAAAATACAAGAGTCTATCGACAAATCTTTCCAAGATTTCATTGTTCAAACGTTACGCTTAAATGGCGATAAATTAAAATATTTTTATTGGACAAAGGAGTTCTTCGAGGTAATAGGAAATCTTTCTTTTCAATATTACACCCTTACTTTAGATCAAAAAGAAAAGATTAATACTATAGGTGATTTTTATTTTGAAAGTGATCATGAAAGTATATTTTTTGAGGTAAATAAAAATTCACATCGACATGATATTTTGATTAAAAACATCAATAAACTTTTTTCTGAAAAAAACAGAGCAGGTCAGAGTTATAAGTATGAATACCTCAAAGAATATATCTTTTGGCAAATATTAGAAAAGGTTGCTACTAGTTCAAAAAATCTTTCAAAAGAAAAAGTAGAACAACAACGGAAAAACTTCCTGATTACTTATTTGAATTACTTACTCGATAATGGTAAAAAGCCTGCATATGAAGAATGGAAGGATTATAAACGGTTTACATTGACCAATCAAGGGCAGGCGTTAATTGCAAAATTAGATGAATTAGATAAAAAGGGGGTCGACAACAAAAAACTTCGAGAAAAGTTAAATAGTCTATATATAAATAGGTCTTTAGAGTCTAAGTTACATTTTATATTTTCTAAAGAAGGAGGAGGAGAAAAAGAAGAATTAAGGGAATTATTAGATGTAATGGGTAAAGAGGAAACTGGAAAATTCTATAGAGGGCAAACAGATTCAACATGGAAATTGAATTCTAGTTTGACACGGGAGAATACATTTCTTGTAAACGAAAAAGAAATGTATTATGAAATATTATCGCTGAAACCCGATGCTTTTGTCAATGATACGTCCGTTTATGAAAGATTGATTACCATGCAGCACTTTGGTATGCCAACTCGCTTAATGGATATTACACGTAATCCACTAATTGCAGTGTTCTTTGCTTGTAATAATAGGGACAGAATTAAAAGTGATGGAACTATTTTTATTTTCAACCCACAAAATGAAGACTTTCTTAATTTTGAAGATGACAAGCTGGAACTTCTAAAGAGGTTGTACAAAAATAAGAGTGGATACGACGAACCTAATCCCGACGAAGATAATCTTCTTTCTGAAATTTCATTTATTAGAGGAATTGCTAAAAATCAACGAATTAATAATCAAAGTGGAGATTTTATTTTTGTTGGAAGTGGTAAAGATATTGGAGATAAGTTGAACAACTTACCCTCTATGTTTATCATCATAGATGCTCCAACAAAAAGAGTTCTCCTAGAGCAACTTGAAAGTTTAAACATACATGGAGGAGCTGTTTACCCTGACTTGACTAATCTTAGTACTTATATTAAGAATAAATATACCAAGAATAACAGTGATAAAAGCAAAGACGATGATTTTGGTATAGATTTGACACCAAAACCACCTAAGTCAAAACCTCCATCAAAAGTTGTTTCTGAAAAGATTTTTGAAGATTCTACAAATGTTGAAGTTAAGGCTCTTGTGACAAACAGAAGTCAAGCAATTGAGTGGACAGAAAATAGTTTATTAGAGTTAAAAAATTTTGCAAAAACAAACGGACTAGTCTTAGAGGTTTTGAAGAAAATTATCGATGACTATCTAGCGTTTAGTACAATTCCATTAAGGGATACAATAATTGAAGCTATGATTGAAAAACCAACCTTAAAACAACGAAAAGATGAAGGGGAACGATTGAAAAAGGAAATTATTGAGTTTGCAGATCAGTTTAGATCATAAGGGTAAACTTAAAGTTGTCAATTAAATTAGGAACAAAAAAGTATTATTTGTAGTTTTATTACAAATACAGCAATTATGATATTAGAATTTAGTGTAGAAAATTACAAATCCTTTCAAGACTTACAGGTTTTAAGTTTGCAGACAGCTGCACTTAAAGAAGTGGAAACAGATATATCATTTAAACGAACTCATCAAATAGAAGGCGCACCAAAAATCGTTAAGACAAAAGCAATTTATGGAGCAAATGCTTCGGGTAAAAGCAATATGATTGCCGCTATGGCAAGTTTTTGGAGAGTTATTTATAATTGTTTACAACCAGACAATGTACTTATAGACGTTATTGATCCTTATAGATTAACAGAGCATGACCTTTTGCGTCCAAGCTATTTTCAAATTATTATACTCATCAAAGGGGTACAATATAGGTATGGATTTGAGGCAGATCGTCAAAAAATTCATAGTGAATGGCTTTATGTAAAACATAAAGCAGAAACGGAATACTTCATCCGAGAAGGTCAAGAAATTATATCCTATAATAAGAATCGTTTTTCAGAAATCAAGCAAATTGTCGATAAGAATAACAAACTGTTCAAGGAAAACACACTTATTTTGAGCGTATTGAATGCTTTAAATGCACCTGTGAGTGCACCACTTTTTGAGAAGCTGACAAGAGGAATAACCATAAGTGTGGGCGATATGGAAACTAGTTTTTGGAAAAAGTTTTCAATCGACTTTTTTCATCAAAATCTAGACTATAAAGCGTTTGCTATTGATTTATTAAAAGGCGTAGATGATACCATTAGTGACTTTACAATTAAGGAGTCAAAGAAGCCATTTAGTGGTGATTTTACAGAAATACAAAATAAAATTACGATCACACGTCAGCTAGGCGATTCAAAAGCGTATTTCAATTTTGATAAAGAAGAAGGGGAAGGAACACAAAAAATGTTTGGGCTTTCTGGTGCGCTTTATAATGTTTTGAAAAGTGGATATGCCCTTATTGTAGATGAATTAGATGCTCGATTGCACCCTAAGTTGACCCGTCAGATTATCGAAATGTTTTATTCGGAATGGGCGCACGACGAGGCACAATTGATATTTGTGACGCATGATACCAATCTTTTAGATGCGGCACTGCTACGAAGAGATCAAATCACTTTTGTAGAAAAAAATAAAAATGGAGCTTCTGAAGTATATGACCTGTCAGATGTAAAAGGAGTTCGTGAAAAAGATTTGTTTGAAAAGAACTACCTACGAGGCAAATATGGAGGTTTACCTTATTTAAAACAACTTGAAAATAGTCTAATAAATGGGTAAAGCTTACAACAAGAGAAAAGGAAAGGGACGACCCAAAAGAAACAGGCAGATCAAAAAAGTGTATCACATTATATGTGAAGGCAAAAACACAGAACCCGACTATTTCAAATCCTTTCCCTTAAATAATGTACAAGTCAAAACACTTGGTTTATCGCAACAACATACGAAGTTGGTTCAATCGGCGATAGAATACCGAGAAGGTGAAGGTATCGATACTAATGCCGAGGATGAAGAAATCTGGGTCGTTTTTGACTACGATATAGTGGAAGAAAAAGCAGCCCAAATCAAACAAGATTTCAATAGAGCCATAGATTTAGCTAGCAAAGAGAACATTTATTGTGCTACATCAAATGATTGTTTTGAATTGTGGTATGTACTCCATTTTGCATTTATTCAAAATGCCGAACGAAGAGGTTGGTATTATAAAAAACTCTCTAAAGAGTTGGGAATCTCTTATTCAAAGAATAAGGGTATATCGAAACGTATGTACAGTCTTTTAGAAGATAAACAAACCATAGCATTAAAAAATGCTGAAAAATTAGAGCAACGCCATAATGATAAAAATCCCTGTGATAAAAATCCTTTTACATCTGTATATAAATTAGTTGAAAAACTAAATAAAGACAAACGACAATGACTACTCAACCTGAACAAATACTAGAAAATAACTTGGTAGATCAATTGGTACAATTGGGCTATAAAAAAGTACATATCAAAGACGAAAATGATTTGTTGACGAATCTAAAGGTACAACTCGAACAACATAATAAAACAAAACTTAGCGAACAAGATTTCAAGCAAGTTCTCAATTATATCAACAAAGGAAATATTTTTGAACGAGCGAAACTACTGCGTGACCGTGTACCGTACACAAACAATGAAGGTGAGACAAAAACAGTTGAATTAATCAATCAAATTCATTGGTGCCAAAACCTGTTTCAAGTGACTCAGCAAGTATCTATGCAAGGGAGTTACAAAAATCGATACGACGTTACGATTCTGATCAATGGTTTACCTCTTGTACAAATTGAATTGAAGAAACGAGGTTTAGGATTAAAAGAAGCCTTTAATCAAACCAATCGATACGAACGTCAATCGTTTGGAGCAGGGCAGGGTTTATTTCAATTTATACAATTATTTGTTATCAGTAATGGAGTCAACACAAAGTACTGTGCCAACAATAGTATCAAAGGTCGTTCTTATAAACAGACTTTTTTCTGGACAAATGAAAACAATCAACTGATTAGTCAATTATCCGAATTCACAGATATATTTTTAGAGCCTTGTCATCTTTCTAAGATGATAACTAAATATGTGGTACTAAATGAATCCCAACGGATATTAATGGTCTTACGACCTTACCAATACTATGCAACCGAGGCAATTGTTGAACGAGTCAAAACAACTACCAAATACGGTTATATTTGGCATACAACAGGGTCTGGGAAGACGCTTACTTCATTCAAGACAGCACAAATTTTGACCAATCTTCCCCATGTGCATAAAGTCGTATTTGTAGTTGACCGAAAAGATCTAGATTATCAGACGACGAAAGAATTTAATGCTTTTAGTAAAGGGAGTATTGATGGAACGAATAACACAACTGCATTAGTAAAGCAATTGTCAGGAGATCATAAACTCATTGTAACCACTATTCAAAAACTGAATACCGCCATTAGTAAAACCAGGTATTTAGGCAAAATGAAAGACCTTCGAGACCAGCGAGTCGTTTTTATTTTTGACGAATGTCATAGAAGTCAATTTGGGAAAACACACGAAGAGATTAAGCGATTTTTTAAGCAATCTCAAATGTTTGGTTTTACAGGGACACCTATTTTTGAAAAAAATGCAGGAACGAATGAATATGGGAAGCGAACCACTGCTATGTTATTCGATTCGTGTTTACACAAATATGTCATTACGGATGCCATACGAGATGAAAATGTATTGAAATTTTCGATAGAATATATCCGTACGTTCAAGAAGAAAGAGGAAATATTAGATATTGACGTAGAAGCTATAAACGAATCAGAAGTCATGCAAGCTCCGCAGCGGCTTCAAAATATAGTAGATTATATTATTGCTAATCATAATAGAAAAACACATAACCGAGCGTTTACAGCAATTTTTTGTGTTTCTAATGTTGCCACTTTAATACAATATTACCAAATATTTTTGGATAAAAAAGAAGCGGGTCAACATGATTTAAAACTAGCTACTATTTTTTCATACGGAACAAATGAAGACGATCAAGACGCTATTGGGTTTATAGAAGACGAAGAATACTCAATTGCTGCTGAAACACAGGCGGAGTATAAAACCCTGCATACTAGAGATCATCTAGAAAACTTCATTGGTCATTATAACCAACAATTTAACACCAATTATACGACAAAAGATAGTCAATCTTACTACAACTATTATAACGACATTGCCAAACGAGTAAAGCATCAACAAATAGATGTGTTATTAGTCGTCAATATGTTTTTGACAGGTTTTGATAGTAAAAAACTAAATACGTTGTATGTAGATAAAAACCTTCAATATCATGGACTGATACAAGCTTTCAGTCGTACTAATCGTATTCTGAACGAACTCAAATCACAAGGAAATGTCGTTTGTTTTCGAAATTTGAAGGCAGCTACCGACGAAGCAGTCTCTTTGTTTTCAGATAAAAACGCTAAGGAAACAATCATTATACAGCCTTACGAGACATATGTTAATCAATTTAATAATGCTTTTAAAGTGTTACAAAATTTAGCACCAACTGTTGATAGTGTCAATGATTTACCGAGTGAAGAAGAAGAATTAGCATTCATCAAAGCTTTTAGATCGCTAATGCGATCAAAAAATGTTCTTAAAACTTTTACGGATTTCACACATTTAGATCTTGCAATGGATGAACAGGGTTTTGAAGACTACAAAAGTAAATATCTTGATCTTTATGATAAAGTAAAGCAGCATAAGCAAAAAGAAAAAGTATCCATATTAGGAGATATTGATTTTGAGTTGGAATTGATTCATCGAGACGAAATCAACGTCGCTTACATTTTGAAATTATTAGCAAAATTAAAAGATACGGAACCAGAACAGCAGGATAAAGAAAAAAATGCCATCATTGACCTGATGCTAGGAGAAACCCAATTACGTAGTAAGCGAATATTAATAGAAAAATTTATATCGCAGCATCTTCCAAAAATCGAAGATTCAGATGAAATCCCTGATGCTTTTGAGCAATTCTGGAATCAGGAAAGAATAAAATCATTGGAGCAGTTGAGCCAAGATGAAAACTTAGACCCTATAAAGTTGCAAGATGTTATTAGTGATTTCCTTTTTACAGAAAAACAACCCCTTCGAGATGATATTATCGGCATGATGAAGACACGACCCAGCTTAAAAGAACGAAAAACGAAGGCAGAAAGAATAACAGAAAAAATCATGTCTTTTGTCGAGACCTTTATTGATGGAATTTTTTCTTAAAAGATAATTTTATATGAAAACTCAAAAACAAAATCTTCAGTCCAATTTATTTATCCATAAATACAACGTTCGAGTTTCTAATC
>JAHDDQ010000011.1 GCA_020629275.1 Tenacibaculum sp.
AGTAACTCCGGTTGGAATAAGTTTGCTTTTTCTTTTAATTATAGACTGAAAGCAGATTTTGATAATGTGTACTCAGGAAGAGGGAATAATAATCAATTACCTCTTTTTAATGAACATCCAGACGACACATCCAATCAATTTAATAATGGAATAGAGCAAAATTTCAGAATAAAAAACAACGGTCAAACATCAGCCTTTAATGTTGGTATGTCTGCTGTTCATGACAAAAGGTTATATGTAGGTGCTTCCTTAAAATTCCACAGTCTTGAATTTCAACAAAAAACCTTTCTTTCTGAGAGAAATGAAGATGATACAGGAAACACACTTTCTGCTGCAAATCAGCAATATAGCTATTTTGATGGTAATGGTTTTTCGTTCAATCTAGGTTTTATTTACAAATTAAATAAATATTTACGGGTTGGTTTAGCTTATGAATCTCCAACTTGGTATGGTGAATTATATGAAGAAAATGACTTGAATGTTTTTGATCCATCTAATGATAGATATGATGACTGGATAGGTTACACAGAAATTCAGACAAACACACTAGATCAAATAAATACTTTTGATAATTATAATTTATTTGATGATCGAGATTTCTTGAATAGCTTGGTATATCAATTAAGAACACCGAGTAGAGTTACAGCTAGTACTTCATTGATCTTTGGAAAACAAGGCTTAATAAGTTTTGATTATACCTACAAGAATTTTACAAACATCCGTTTTAGTGACTTCCCTGTAAATGATAATACTTTCAATGATGCTAATGATACTTTTAGCACTGGATTTAGAGATACACACTCTTTTAGCGTTGGAACGGAATGGAGGTTTGATAGATTAAGTATACGTGGTGGTGCATTTTACGAAAAAAATCCAAATCTTCTTGTTGGAGGAGACACAAATATTGATAATGTAAAAGGTTATTCAGGAGGTTTAGGATACAATTTTGGCAATGCTCAATTTGATTTATCGTATCAAAGATCTGACAATACACAATTTCAAACATTATACAACAGAGGTGATGTTAATGTAGACAGAATGATCTCTCGATTATCTGCAACAATCACTATAGATCTATAGTGTTACATACCATAAATTAATTAAAAGTCTTTTAAGGATATTATTCATAATCCCTGAAAGGCTTTTTTTCATTTAATCAGTTTTTTACCGTAATTTTGTATTTCATTTTTACTTATGAAAGATATTACAATTCAAATACAGGAAACTAACAACGAAAGCATTATAAAGTTTGTTAGTAATCATATTATAATTAACGGTGGTAGTTATGAATATAACAACATAGATGAAGCAAAAAATTCTCCGTTAGCACAGCAACTTTTTTACCTACCATTTGTTAAAAAAGTATATATCACAGCTAATTTCATAGCAATACAAAGATATGATATAGTAGCTTGGAGCGACGTACAAGAAGAAGTAAGAGAACAAATAGAAGCTTATATCAAAAACGGTAACATTGCAGTGCAAGAAACTACTGTTAAAAAAGATGCTATAGAAGTATATGCAGAAGTTACACCTAACCCAGCTGTAATGAAATTCGGCTCTAATAAAGTTCTAACACAAACAGATATTGAACTTAAAAACATTGAAGAAGCCAATAAATATTCTCCTTTAGCCAAAGCTTTATTTTCTTTCCCCTTCGTTAAAGAAGTATTTATTTCTGAAAACTATATATCGATAACCAAATTTGATGTTATTGAATGGAACGATATTTATTCAGAAATACGAACGTTCATAAGGAACTACATTCAAGAGGGAAAAACTATTGTATCTGAACTTCCAACTAAAAGCAACAGCGATGTTGTAGTAGCTAACATACAGAATGATGACTTAGATGAAACTTCTAAGAAAATTATTGATATTTTAGATGAATACATAAAACCAGCAGTTGCTTCTGACGGCGGAAATATAGCTTTTAAAAATTACAATCCGGAAACCAAACAAGTTAGTGTTATCCTACAAGGAGCTTGTAGCGGATGCCCTTCTTCTACTATGACATTAAAAAATGGTATAGAAACTATGCTACAAGAAATGTTACCGAATCAAATTAATCAAGTCGTTGCCATAAATGGATAAACAAGTTAAACCGTATAAGGATTCTGAATTAGGAAAGAAAGAGCAAGTAGCTCATATGTTTGACACCATTTCAAAAAATTATGATGGGTTAAATAGAGTTATTTCACTAGGTATAGATGTAAGTTGGCGTAAAAAAGTAGTTAAGCTTATTGGAGCAACCAATCCTAAACAAATATTAGATATCGCAACGGGTACAGGTGATTTAGCCTTGATGATGTCTAAATTAAACCCTGAACGTATTGTAGGCCTCGATATTTCTCCTGGAATGCTCGAAGTAGGAAAAGAAAAAATTGCAAAAGCTAACCTATCCGATAAAATTGAAATGATTGTTGGTGATAGTGAAAAAATGCCTTTTGATAATAATACTTTCGATGCAATAACGGTTTCTTTTGGAGTTAGGAATTTTGAAAACCTAGATAAAGGCTTATCTGAAATCCATAGAGTGTTAAAACCTGGTGGAATTTTTGTGGTTTTAGAAACATCTAATCCTACCAAATTCCCTTTCAAACAAGGTTATAAATTTTACACCAACTATATTCTTCCAATTATAGGAAAACTTTTCTCTAAAGATAAAATAGCGTACTCTTATTTATCAGAAAGTGCTAATTCTTTTCCTTTCGGTGCTGCTTTCAACAATATTTTAACGAAAAATGGGTTTAAGAATGCAAACAGTTTACCAGTTACTTTTGGAGTAGCTTCAATCTATACATCAACAAAATAACATGCTAAAAAAACTTTTCATTTCTGGGTGTTTATTATTCTTAGTAAATTCTTACGCTCAAAGGGAACGTGTTGAGAACTTACCGAGCTTTGATAAACCTTTTCTTCATTATGGTTTTTATTTGGGACTAAACACAAATGGCTTTAAAGTAGCATACAGACCGAATACTATAAATGCGAATGTCGAAGTTGTATCGGATGTTGGTTTTAATGTAGGTTTAATTGGCGATATGCGTTTGCATAACAATGTTAATTTACGTTTTGAACCTGGATTAATATCAAATACGAAAACACTACGTTTTACCCACGTAGCTGATCAAAATAGAGCAACTCGAGAAGTTGGAAACACCTACTTACACTTACCTTTTATCTTAAAGATAAGTACTAACAGAATGAATAACATAAGACCTTATGTACTTGGTGGGGTATCTTTCGATTATAACTTTTCTAGTAACGAACGTAACCAAGATGATAACTTTTCAGGTCAGTTTAGGCAGAATGCTAGTAACTTTATGTACGAAATTGGTATAGGTATGGATTTTTACTTACAGTATTTCAAATTCTCCCCTTCAATTAGAGGCATATTTGCTATTAGTAATGAAATCAAATATGATAACAGAAGCCCAAGTGAATGGACAGATCCTATTGCATTTCTGGGAACTAGAGGAATTTTCCTGCACTTATCCTTTGAATAAGCAACATACCTAATAATATAAAACTTATATAAAGATTTAAGGGATACAAATTAAATTTGTATCCCTTTTTATCAAACCATTTCTGGATAAAAATTAGTGCCCCCCGATACTAATTTTCTTTTCTATTTATAAGACACAGTTTTATTTCAATAGTCACTATATTTTTTGTTTTTTATATAAAAACTCTAAAAAAACTCATAAAACACTATTAACAAGCATTTTATAAAACAAAAAAAAGGGCTAGTAAAAACCAACCCTTTTGCGAACTACTGTTAGCAGTTCTAGATAGAAGTCCCCCGAAATCTACCAAATAATTTATTATCAAAAATACAATTATATCTTATATCTGAGAATATTGTAAAATAAACTCAACAAATATACAGTATTTTTATTATAGTAGATTATTTTTTTAAAATAATTTTACTGTCCACAACTTCTTTAATTGGTAAAATAATTTTTTCATTATCTGTTTGGAGCGTTAAACAGATATTATCTATAGCTATGACTACTCCTTCTACATCACCTATTTTTAATGTAGAACCGATTATTATGTTTCTTCTAGAATAATAACCGAATAATAATCTAGATACCGCGTCTCTGGCTCCTAAACCAAAAGCTATTGTAAAGGCCAATAAAACTGAACCGATAACTAAAGTTAAATTACTCTTTATTATTGATGTGTCTATACCTGCTTGATCCAGTGCTGTTATAGATAAGAAAACTACTATTAAGTAAAAAGCTATATTACCTACTAAATTACCTCCATTTATTTCTAACGATTTAAATACGCCTTGTATGGCTTTCTTTATTACAGTTCCTAAATATGCACCAGCAGCAAATATTAATAATGCTGTAATTAATTTAGGCAGATATCCAAAGAAGCTTTTTAAACCTTCTGAAACCGATGTTAAACCAAAAATACCTGCTCCAGCCATTACGAAAATCAAAATAAGGAACCATTTTAAGATTCCAAGAATCACTTTAGTCAATACTATATTAATAGTAGTATCTCCAAAAATTTTTGTTTCGCTTAATTTTTCAGATAATTTATCAATATTTGATTTTACAAGAACCTTTCTAATAACAAATAAAAAGATTTTTATGAAAATCCAAACAAAAATAACATAGCCAATAAAGCCTGCTACCGTTGGTAAAGATGCTACTAAATCATCTAAAATATCTTTAAAAGGTTTAAGTAAATCAATTTGTAATGTAATCATAGTCGTAGTCTTAGGTTCGTTTTTTATGTAATTCTATTCTGTTTGGTCATTTTTATTTTTCTTGTCAAAATCTGCTTCTCCTCCACCAGCTAATAAATCTCCAATTGCGTTAGGATATTTAACCACAAATAAATCCGCAATATCAATCGATAATTTTATCACAGCAACATCGTCAAGCACTTTCTTTTTAAGTACCTGTGGAAGTTCCTCATTGTGTAATATTTTTTTAAACGGATTATCCATAATTATAATTCATTATAAGCCTTTACAACTTTCTCTTTTGCTCTTTTAACTCGCATTTTTACTGCGCTTTCTCCTATATCTAATACTTCTTTTATTTCTTTAATACTCATGTCATCTTGATATTTCATTAAAAGAATCATTTTATCTGATGGATCAATAATTTCTAGGGCTTTTGCCAATTTATCAGACTTTAATTCAAATAGTGAAGTATCATTTATTTCATCTACATC
The DNA here is from genome assembly GCA_020629275.1 of Tenacibaculum sp. Classification (GTDB taxonomy): domain Bacteria; phylum Bacteroidota; class Bacteroidia; order Flavobacteriales; family Flavobacteriaceae; genus Polaribacter. The sequence goes on from JAHDDQ010000011.1 coordinate 5,203, forward strand.
TGCATCTTCATCTTTAATAACATCTGTAACCACGGTTACCTTTTCATTTTTCTTTGCACTATTTCTTTGTACATAATTTACACAGAAATTATACGTGAAAGAGTATAACCAAGTTGAGAACTTAGATCTTCCTTTAAACATTCGTAATTTAACAAAAAGCCTGACAAACACGTCATGTGTTAGATCTTGTGCTTCTTCTTTGCTTTTAGAAAATCCATAACATTTATTGTACACAACACCTGCGTACCTGTCGTACAAAACGGCAAATAGATGAGTATCATTTTTCTCAACTATTTTGCGAACGAGTTCTTCATCGCTTATTTTATCGACATTGTTAATTTTCAAAAGCTATAATTCTTACGCTAAAGTTTGGTTATATTTACTTGAGACACAAATAATAAGGTTAAGTCACATTTTTAATGTGTTATTATATAAAATTAACATTTTAAAGTACACTTCAAAGCTTTTTTTAAAAAAATAAAAAAAAATGTAACATTTATACATAATCTAACGTATAAGTAATTGTAAAGCATTTAATAATAAAAAATTAGTGTATGAGACAACTTAAAATTACGAAACAGGTTACCAATAGAGAAACAGCTTCTTTAGATAAATACTTACAAGAAATTGGAAAAGTAGATTTAATTACAGCTGATGAAGAAGTTGAATTAGCTCAACGAATTAAGGCTGGTGACCAAAGAGCACTTGAAAAACTAACAAAAGCTAACTTACGTTTCGTGGTATCGGTTGCAAAACAGTATCAAAATCAAGGTTTAACGCTTCCTGATTTAATTAATGAAGGTAATTTAGGTTTGATTAAGGCTGCTAAACGTTTCGATGAAACTCGTGGATTCAAATTTATATCTTATGCTGTTTGGTGGATTCGCCAGTCTATATTACAAGCTTTAGCTGAGCAATCGAGAATTGTTCGTTTACCTCTTAACAAAATTGGTTCTATAAACAAAATCAATAAAATGTACGCTTTCTTAGAGCAAGAGAACGAACGTCCTCCTAGTGCAGAAGAGATTGCCAAAAAGTTAGATATGACGGTTAGTGATGTTAAAGAATCAATGAAGAATTCAGGTCGTCATGTATCTATGGATGCTCCATTAATCGAGGGTGAAGATTCAAATTTATATGATGTATTAAATTCAGGAGAATCTCCAAACCCAGATAAAACTTTATTGCATGAATCACTTAGAATAGAAATTAATAGAGCTTTAGAAACATTGACACCACGTGAAGCAGATGTTGTTAAACTTTATTTTGGTTTAGGTGAACATCAACCGATGACTTTAGAGGAAATAGGAGAAACTTTTGATTTAACGAGAGAGCGTGTTAGACAAATTAAAGAAAAAGCCATTCGAAGGTTAAAACATACTTCTAGAAGTAAGATTTTAATGACTTATTTAGGTTAACACTAACTACTATTTATACATTAGAAAACTCCTTTTAAAAGGAGTTTTCTTGTTTTATATCGTATTTTTGTTGCCAAACACAACTCTTTTTAACATGAATAAACTTATTGCTCCTTCAGTTCTAGCAGCTGACTTTGGTAACTTACAACGTGATATTGAAATGGTAAACAGAAGCGAAGCTGATTGGTTCCACATTGATATTATGGATGGTGTATTTGTTCCTAATATTTCATTTGGAATGCCAGTTTTGAAAGCTATTTCAAGTCACGCTACAAAAACTATCGATGTACACTTAATGATTGTAGATCCTGATAGATATATAAAAACGTTTGCTGATCTTGGCGCTGATATTTTAACGGTTCATTTTGAAGCATGTACTCACTTGCATAGAACAATTCAAGCTATAAAAGATAACGGCATGAAAGCTGGCGTAGCTTTAAATCCACATACACCTATTACGGTTTTAGAAGATGTTATTCAGGATCTTGATTTAGTTTGTATAATGAGTGTAAATCCTGGTTTTGGAGGTCAATCTTTTATAGAAAACACATACAAAAAAGTTTCACAGTTGAAAGAATTAATAACTTCTTGTAATTCATCGGCATTAATAGAAATTGATGGAGGAGTCACCAATAAAAATGCGAAGAAGCTAACCGAAGCTGGTGCAGATGTACTTGTTGCAGGTAGTTTTGTCTTCAAAAGTGAACAGCCAACAGAAACAATAGCTGAACTAAAAGCTATTAGCAATTAAGAATACCATACTTCTTATGAGTAAATAAAGAAAAGCCTGTAATTTAAAATTACAGGCTTTTCTTTATTTAATAGTTTAAGATTTTCTTATCAAGCTTTTTAGCTAATTTATACCCTTTTTCAAAACTGGATCTAAAATCTATGCCTGCTTGTTTTTTATTTCCTAATCTCAAATAACAAAGACCTCTGTTATATTCTGGTCTTCCATCTTTCATATTTGACTTTTCAATTACTTCAGTTAACGTTTTTATGGCTCTTTTATAATTTTTGAGTTTTATATCTGTAATCCCAATATTCAAAAGAACTTTATAATTTTTAGTATCAAATTTTATAGCCTTGTTATAATTTTCGTAGGCAATTTGATAGTTTTTTTCAATGAAAGATTTCGACGCTTTATTGATAAAATCTTGCATTAATCTCTTCTTTGCATTTATACTGTCATTCCTTTTATTCGATAATGAAGTTGTGGATGTATTCTTCTTTCTATTAAGTCGTAAATCTTGAAATTTTTTGTCGTTCAAGTTTAATAATTTTGCAGAATCTACTACTTCTTCAGCTCTTGCAACATTATTTTCCCATCTTAAATAATAATCAATTTTATGAATCCAAGCATTATAATTTTTTGGCATAAAAGCAAGATGCTTATTGATTGTTTTAAGGTAATTTACAGTATCTTTTTTATCCTTGTAGTAATTCTTAACAATAATGTACTGATTCATCATCGATGGTCTGTCATTTAGTACTTTATTAGCATAATAAAAAGCACTGTCTTTATTCTTATACACTTTATTAGTATGATAAATTAAAGCTTTAAATCCATAATGTTCCTGCTGGTATGGTGCTTCTTTTATGGCTTTATCTAAATGTTCCATAGCTCTTATATGTTTACCTTCACTGTAGGCCAATACAGCTTTACCATAGTCAATAGGCTGGCCCATTCCATTTAGTGTTGGAAAACTAGGTAACAAATTATTCATTTGTTCATAGCCTATTTTATATTTTTCTTTTAAAATATCTTTACCTTTAATATTGTTACGGACAAGTAATTGATATTTACTTGATGTGTATATCTTATTGTGCAGAAATAAGCTTACAGCTGTAATAAATAGTAAGCTATATATAATATTCTTAGAGATTTTAAATCGTTTATTTTCTGAACTAAAAGATATTACGAAGGCTATGATTATGAAACCCATAATCTGTATTGGTGTTCTTTCAGATGGAAAATTTATTAGTGTATCTAAACTATACGCTAAAAATGCGGCTAGACATATTAAACTGATTAACCTTTTATCTTGACTAAGATCTTTATTAAATAAATTTCTCAATAGAACAAAATATATCAATCCGAATAAACTTAAAAAGAGAAGGAAGCCTAAAATTCCTACCTCCGATAATACCTGTAAGAAATCATTATGTGCTCTTCTAGGGTAGAAATAATTATTTGATTTCCTAGATTTCACTAGCTCTTCCTTCTTTATCAATTTCCAATTCCCTATTCCAACTCCTATAATTGGACTTGATTTGAAACCATCTAATGCAGCCTGCCAAAACACTTTTCGTCCACTATCACTGGCTAATGAAACTGTCTTTTTAGCAACTTCTTGTTTTGGGTATAAATCTTTTTTAGGCTTTGTAAAAACTAAATCATCAAAGCTGTTTAACTTTTCTTTGTGAATAGGATTAATAGATAATGCAACAAAAAAACTTACACCAAGAATTAATCCTATTGGTAAAAGAGTATTTTTTAAGTATAATAATGGTTTCTTGTTTTCGGATACTAAAAACTCACCTATTATCATCAATGAAATTATTATTGGTAAACTATAAATAGCAGTTCTTGCTCCGATTAGCAAAATAGAAAGAATTGAAATAAATATAATTCCTAAAAACAGAAGTGCTTTTAATATTTTTTTGATACGATTATTAAAAAACAGATAAAATGTAAAAGCGAGTTTAATAATTAAACTGGCCGCAAAAATATTTCTATTTCCATAAGTAGGATTAAGTCCTTTAAAAAGTTCACCAGAACGAGGTTCTCCTTGATTTTTTATTAAAAAATGATGCAAAACTTGTAATGACTCTATAGCAAGAAAAACTGTTAAGACTCCAGCTATGAAAATAAAGTACTCTTTTGGTTCTTCTTTAACTATTATATAAACGCTAAAAAAAGCTGCTAATGTAGTTAGCAATATATTGAGAAAGACAAAACTTTCTGACAAAGAAATAGACTTAAATATTGATATACATGAAAATAAAAAGAAAAAAACAGCACCTAAAAAGGTATACTTTGATGTAATATTGTTTAAGTTGAACTTGTACTGAGCGCTATTTAAAAACATAAAACCTAAAGTCAGTACATTCAATATAGCAATATAATACCACTGAGTAAAAACTACATCAAAGGCTTTCATATTAGGTAAGAAACCTACAGACAAATACAACAAAAGTATTATTTTATCAATTATTGGATACCTGTCTAAGTTCTCACGTTTTTGTTGACTCAAATTATTTTTACTTCTTGATGTATTTTTTCTTGAGTTTTTATGATATTGCTTTTTTTTCATTTTACCTTACATTTGTGACCCAGAAGGGACTCGAACCCCCAACCCTCAGAGCCGAAATCTGATATTCTATCCAATTGAACTACTGAGCCTAAATATTAAATATTTATGATAATTTTTGTTTAACTATCGTAGATATTGTTTTTCCATCTGCTTTACCTGCTACTTTTTTTGAAACGATTCCCATAACTTTACCCATATCTTTCATACCGTTTGCATTCAAATCTTTAATTACATTTTCTACAATATTTTCCACTTCTGTTTGACTTAATGGCTTAGGTAAAAATTGTTCTAAAACTTTAGCCTCTTCTAATTCTGGTGCTGCCAAGTCTTCTCTATCTTGCTCTGAAAACACCTTAGCACTGTCTTTACGTTGTTTAACTTGTTTCTGTATTATTTTTAACTCTTGTTCTTCTGATAAACCTTCTTCTGATCCAACTTCTGTTTTAGCTAACATGAAGGCTGATTTAAGAGCTCTTAATGCTGATAGAGCTACTGTATCTTTTGATTTCATAGCTTCTTTTAGTTTAGACATTACTTCAACTTGAACACTCATTTACTTCTATAATTTTTATTGATTTTAACAAATATACACATAAAAAAAATCCTGACTAAAAATCAGGATTTTACTATTCTAAATTAAGAAAATTAATCTACGTTATCATGTAAAAATGAATTATTTGAACGTAAGGATATTTCATCGCTATTATTATCCAAAGGAGTCTCTGTATCGCTTATCTTAGAATTCACGTCTAGATCGATTCCTAATCTTTTATATGCGGGTTGACGTTCGATATCATCAATATTTTTTGCTACTTGATCAGTAAACTTATAATTGAATCCTTTCATCTTTTCTCTTCTCTCTTGAGCTCTTTTTTGGAGTTCAGATATTGTTAAACTTAAAGGAGAAACCTCTTTATCTGAGTTTTTAACCTCGCTTACTTCTTGTGTAGTCGATTGCTTAACCTCAAATTTTAATGTTTCTTCTGTATCATCTATTACAGGTGTAGAACTTTTTTTAATTGTTGGTTGAACATCAAAATCCTCTAATATATATCTTGTTTCCTTTACTGTTTTAACTTCGTCTGCATAAACTTCAATATTCTTAATAGCATCGGTTGTATCTACTAATTGACTTTGAGTTGTTTCTGGCTTTACCTCTTCATATGAATTTAAAGGTAAATCAAATAAAAGGTTTTGCTGTGGTACAGGTACTTCTTCTGTTATTTGTTGTTGCTCTTGAACCGATGTAACATCTGTAATTACAAACTCCTCTTCTCTAACTTGCGTGATTACTTTAACTTCTTCGGCTACAACCTCAATATTTTTGATAGCCTCAGTAGTTGGTAGTAGATTAGATGTTACTTTTATTTCTTGTGTATCGTCTAAAACATGAATTACACGTTCTTGCTTAGTGTTAACTGGTTTTTTAACAACAGGACTAATACTAACTTTTGTGTCAAATTCGTACGTAGCTTTTTGCTCATCTTCAAGTGTGTGTACAATTTTTTTAACCTCTGTGTTATTTATTGTACTTTGCTGATCGGCAGCAAAACCTGTAGCTACAATAGTAACGGATATTCCCTCTTCTAAAGCTTCATCTTCACCAATACCCATTATAATATTTGCATCATATCCTGCTTCTGTCTGGATATAATCATTAATTTCTCCTATCTCATCAAGAGTCACTTCATTAGTTCCTGAAACAATTAATAAAAGTACATTTTTGGCTCCTGTAATTTTATTATCGTTTAATAATGGTGAATCTAACGCTTTTACGATAGCGTTTTTTGCTCTATCTGAACCAGATTCTTTTGCAGACCCCATAATTGCTGTACCACTATTTGAAAGCACTGTTCGTGCATCATGTAAATCAATATTCTGCTTGTAATGATGTGTAATTACCTCTGCTATTCCTTTTGCAGCGGTTGCTAATACTTCATCTGCCTTTGAAAAACCTGATTTAAAACCAAGATTACCATAGACTTCTCTAAGCTTATTGTTATTAATAACTATTAAAGAATCTACATTTCTACGTAACTCATCAATTCCCTTTTGAGCTTGTTTTGAGCGCATTCTTCCTTCAAACTGAAAAGGCATTGTAACGATTCCTACCGTTAAAATATCCATGTCTTTAGCAATTTTCGCAATAATTGGTGCAGCACCAGTACCTGTTCCACCTCCCATACCCGCAGTAATAAATACCATTTTTGTATGAGTGTTTAACATTTGCTGAATTTCTTGAATGCTTTCAGCTGCAGCTTGAGCACCTACTTCTGGATTTGCTCCAGCTCCTAAACCTGATGTTAAATGAGCTCCTAATTGTACTTTATTTGGTATTGGACTATTTTCTAATGCTTGCGCATCCGTATTACATATAACAAAATCAACTCCATGAATCTGTTGACTATACATGTGGTTTACTGCATTACTACCTCCACCTCCAACACCAATTACCTTAATGGTATTTGACTGTGTTTTCGGCATATCGAATGAAATGTTATCAAATTCTGCGCTCATAATAACTCTTCTTTTAATTTAATTTTTGAATTCCCCAATTCTATATTTTACTTCTATTCTGCGTTATCTAAAAACTCTTTAAACCTTTCAGTAAATTTTTCAAAAAATGTTTTACCTCTTTGTTTCGTTTTTCTTTTCTTTTCTTCTACAATAGCTTCTTTACGATGCTCTTCTATATTTTCTTCTGTAGTGTTTTCTATTATTACTTGTGGTTCCTGTACGAATACTTCTATTTCTTTTTCTTGCTTTCTAAGGCCTTCCATCAACAATCCCACTGCAGTTGCATAAGATGGACTAGATAGTGATTCATCACCATCTCCTGCAAGATGCTCATTCGGATATCCAATTCGAGTATCCATACCTGTTATATATTCTACTAACTGACGTAAATGTTTTAACTGTGAACCTCCACCTGTTAAAACTATTCCTGCAATTAATTTTCCTTTTTGCGTTTCGTGTCCATAATTTTTAATCTCCAAATATACATGCTCAACTATTTCTTGGACTCTTGCATGGATTATTTTTGAAAGATTTTTTAATGTTATTTCTTTAGGTTCTCTTCCTCTTAAACCAGGTATTGATACTATTTCTGTTTCTTTATTTTCTCCTGGCCAAGCAGATCCAAACTTTATTTTTAATAATTCAGCTTGTTTCTCAATTATAGAACATCCTTCTTTTATATCTTCTGTAATTACATTTCCTCCAAATGGTATTACAGCTGTATGACGAATAATCCCATCTTTAAAAATTGCTAAATCAGTTGTTCCTCCACCTATATCAATCAACGCTACTCCTGCTTCTTTTTCTTCTTGACTTAATACTGCTGAAGCTGAAGCCAAAGGTTCTAAAGTGATGTCAGCTAAATTCAAACCAGAACTTTTAACACATCTCCCTATGTTTCTTATGGATGAAACCTGACCAACTACAACATGAAAATTAGCCTCCAATCTACCTCCGTACATTCCTATAGGCTCTTTAATTTCAGGCTGACTATCTACTTTAAATTCTTGTGGTAATACGTGAATGATTTCCTCGCCTGGCAACATTACAAGTTTATGAACTTGATTAACCAAGTCATCTATATCTTTCTCTTCAATAACCTCATCGGCATTCGTACGTGTAATGTAGTCACTGTGGTGCAAGCTTCTTATGTGCTGACCTGCTATACCAACTATTACTTCGTTTATCTTCTGTCCTGAAACACTTTCAGCTTCATCTACTGCCTGCTGAATCGATTGAATAGTTTGCGTAATATTGTTAACTACTCCTCTTTTCACACCCAAGCTTTTAGCCTTACCTATCCCAAGAACTTCTATCTTGTTATATTCATTTTTACGACCGATAATGGCAACAATTTTGGTAGTACCAATATCTAAACCAACTGCAATTTTATTGTTTTCCATCTTGATCTTCTTTTGTACATACCACTTGGTTGTGATACTTAACGTTTATTACTTTATATTTATTAATTGTTTTATCCTTTAAGGCTTTATTATAAAAAGCCTTTAATTTCTTCTTTTTTGTGTTTACATCAGAAAATGTTCCGAAATTAATTGTATAATCTCCGCTTCTTACATTAAAAATGTATTCATTATTCTTCATTTTTTGAATACTGACAATCTCTTTATTCAAAAAATCATCATTTATTATTAACGATACTAATTCCGTTATTTCTTGAACGTCTTTTTCTAAATCCACTCCTTTTATCAAAGGTACTCTAGCTGAAAAATTTTCTGACAAAGGAATTTTAGCTCCTTTGTTATCAACATAATAAACCTCTTTCCCAGAAATTATTCTGGCAACAGGTTCTTTTTGTGTAATTTGTGTTTTCAACAACCCCTCTAACGTTATACTAACTGTAGCTTCTTTAACATAAGGGTTAGCTAACACTTGTTTTTCTAGATCGTGTAAATCTATGATTCTTTTTGATTGGTTTTTAACTGTCACTTGACTTTGTATTAACAATTTATTAACCGCTTCATGAGTTAAAAATGGATTTGATCCTGCTTCAAATTCTACTTCGATTTCTTTGATTTTTTTTCTTCCATTTCTCTCTTTAGTAAAACCATATAAAACTATTAAAACAATTACTAACATGGGTAATATTGAGTATGTTGCTAATTTCTTCATCATCATTTACCGAATTGTTTAATTAATTCCTCCTTAACATCATTTACTAATAAACCAATATCTCCAGCTCCTAACATTACTATCACCTCTGGTTTTATCTTGTTTATATTTTCTATTAACGCCTTTTTTGACGATAATTGTTTATTTTTTGTTTTAATTTTAGTTAATAACCAAGAAGACGTTACACCTTCTATTGGTAATTCTCTCGCGGGATATATATCTAGCAGGATAATATTTTCAAAATTTGATAGTGCTTTTGCAAAATCATCTATAAAATCTCTTGTTCTGCTAAACAAATGTGGCTGAAAAACAACTAAAACCTTAGCTTCTGGATACATTTCTTTGATTGCACTACCTACAGCATTGATTTCTGTTGGATGATGAGCGTAATCATCGATCAGAACTATATTTTCATTCTTTATTTTATAAGAAAATCTACGCTGTACTCCATTAAATGATCCTAATTTTTCTTTTATTTTATCTAAAGAAATACCGTAAATATCGGCCATTGCTAATGCAGCTAGAGCATTCATCATATTATGCCTCCCTGGCAAGTTAAATCTAATGTCTTTTATTGTAGCTTTTGGTGTTTTCACATCAAATTCAAAAGCTCCATCTTTGACCCTTAAATCGTATGCTTGATAATCTGCTGATTCTTCTATTGCATAGGTTAAACCATCAATTTCTAAACCTTTGGCTACAACCATTTGATCGGTTACTTTTTCAGCAAACTCATGAAATGATTTATTCAACTCGTCATGCGCTCCATAAATATCTAAATGATCTGCGTCCATGGAAGTTATACAAGCTATATTAGGTGATAAGTGTAAAAAAGACCGATCAAATTCATCTGCTTCTACCACAGTTATCTTGTCTTCACCTAATATTAAATTTGAATTATAATTCTCTGCAATACCACCTAAAAAAGAAGTTGCTTTTTCAACTTCCATAATATGTCCAAGAATAGAAGATGTTGTTGTTTTCCCGTGCGTTCCAGCTACTCCAAAACAAAATGTACTTTTTGTTATTTCACCAAGTATTTCCGCTCTTTTGTATACCTTAAAATCGTTTTTCTTAAAATAGATTAATTGTTTGTGTGTTTTTGGAACTGCTGGTGTATATACTATTAATGTTTTTTCTTTATCTAAAAAACCTTCGGAAATATTATGAATAGTATCTTCAAAATGAATTTCTATTCCTTCAGATGCAAGAGTTTCTGTTATTGGAGAACTAATCTTATCGTAACCTGCCACTTTCTTTCCATTAGCAAAAAAATATTTTGCTAAGGCACTCATTCCGATTCCTCCTATTCCAATAAAATAAACGCTATGTACTTGTTTCAAACTCACTATATAATTAATTTTTCTAATTCGTTAACTATATGATTTGTCGCATTTGGTAAAGCCAATGCTTTTATATTATCACTTAAACTCTGCTGCTTACCTTCGTCTTTTAATAATGTTTCCAAGACTAAAGGAAATGTATCTAGTTCTGACTCTTTTACAAGAATAGCACCATGCCTATCTACGATTGCTTTTGCATTCTTTGTTTGATGGTCTTCTGCTACGTTTGGCGACGGTATAAAAATCGTCGGTTTCCCAACGATACATAATTCTGAAACCGAACTTGCTCCTGCCCTCGAAATTACAAAGTCTGCAGCAGCATATGCTAAATCCATTCTATTTAAAAATTGATGTACTTGAACATACGGCTCTTCATTAAAAATTTTATATTCGTCGTGATATAATTTACCACACTGCCATATTAATTGAACATCTTGACTTTTAAAAAAGTCAAGATTAAAAGCTACTAACTCGTTTACTTTTCTTGCTCCTAAACTTCCACCTATAACCAATATTGTTTTCTTTTTTTTATTTAATTCAAAGAAATCTAAAGATTCCTCTCTTTTTGTATGAATAAATAATAAATCTTGACGTACTGGATTACCTGTTTTTATAATTTTAGATGCTGGAAAGAAACGCTCTAAATTATCGTAAGCAACACATATCTTCTTTGCTTTTTTTGCTAAAAGTTTGTTTGTTATTCCTGGGAAAGAGTTTTGCTCTTGCACCAATGTTGGTATATTCTTTCGATTAGCCATTATTAGAGTCGGACCGCTTGCGAATCCCCCTGTTCCAACAGCTACATCTGGTTTGAATTTATTTATGATTTGATTAGCCTTCCAAAGGCTACTAATTAATTTGAACGGAAAAAGTAAATTTTTAAGCGTCAACTTGCGTTGAATTCCTGAAATCCATAATCCTTTTATACTATATCCTGCTTGTGGAACCTTCTCCATTTCCATCTTATCCTTCGCACCAACAAACAATATTTTTGCACTAGGATAACGCAATTTAATTTCGTTAGCAATAGCGATTGCAGGATATATATGTCCTCCTGTTCCTCCTCCACTGATAATAATATTAATTGATTCTTTCATCTTAGCTCTTATATAGTTTCGTGCAAAATATCTAATGGATTATCATCTAAAATAGACTCTTCTGTTTCATTTTTAGATGCACTAACGCTTAGTATCATCCCTAAAGCAAAACATGTCATCCAAATTGATGTTCCTCCACTACTTATAAGTGGTAAAGTTTGTCCTGTTACTGGAAATAAATTTACTGCTACTGCCATATTGATAATTGCTTGAAAAATTATAGGTAATCCAACACCTATAACTAGTAATGTTGCAAATATTGTTGTTGCTTTTTTAGCAGCTATCAAAATTCTAAACAATAACAGAAAGTAAATAAATATCACCAAAAAAGCTCCTACTAAACCATACTCTTCTACTATAATGGCATAAATAAAATCAGAAGAAGATTGTGGTAAAAAATTCTTTTGTATACTTTTCCCTGGCCCTTTTCCTGTTATTCCTCCAGTGGCTATTGCTATTTTTGCTTTTTCTACTTGATAGTTTTCTCCTACTTCTTCAGAATTAAAAAAACCTTCAACTCTGCTTTGCCATGTACTAACACGGTTGGGCATTGCATCTGGAAATGCTTTAACTACTAAAATAAAAAATCCGAGCGCAAGGATACCTATACCTAATATATTTGCTATATATTTTAATGGATATCCCCCAATGAAAGACAACATAACTATCATACTAAAAATAATAGCTGTGGTAGAAAAGTTTGCTGGTAGAATAAGAATTAAAATAGCTCCAACAGGTAACCATAATTGAAAAAGACTTTCTTTGAAAACAATTTCTCTTTCTTTGTTTTTTGCTAAATATCTTGCAACATAAACCAAGAGTACTAAACCTGCCAAGGTTGACGTTTGAAATCCTACTCCAACGAAAGGAATACGAATCCACCTACTTGCATTTGCACCTCCAATCGTTGTTCCTTGTAAAATAGTAAAAACTAACAGTAAAATTACTATTGGCAACATTAATACCGATCCGCCACTAAAATAACGATATGGAATTCTATGAACTCCATACAAAATACCAAACCCCATTATTAATAAAGCTATATGCTTTATTAAGTGCCCTGTGGTAGAACCATTACCAACTACATATACTAAATTGGTACTAGCACTATATACTGGCATAAATGATAATATAGCCAAAACAGACACAATTGCCCATATCGCTTTATCACCTTTAATATGTTTGAATATAGTTTTCAATTTCTATAAATTTCTTACAGCTTCTTTAAATTTTCTACCTCTGTCCTCATAGTTTTCAAATAAATCGAAACTAGCGCAAGCTGGAGATAACAGAACTACTTCTCCTTTTTGTGCAATCTTATGTGAAACTTTAACAGCCTCTTCCGCACCGGCAGTTTCAACTATTATATCTACTACATTTTGAAATGTCTCGATAATTTTATGGTTATCTAAACCTAAACACACAATGGCTTTTACTTTTTCTCTAACTAAAGGAAGCAAATCGGTATAATCGTTTCCTTTATCTACACCTCCAACTATCCAAATTGTAGTTTTATCCATACACTCTAAAGCGTAATATGTTGCATTGATGTTAGTTGCTTTACTATCATTGATATATTTAACTCCTTCAACTTTAACAACATCCTCCAAACGATGCTCTACGCCTTCAAATCCTGTCATGCTCTCTGTAATCTTCTCATTACGTACTTGCAATAGTTTAGCTGCAAGCATAGAAGCCATAGCGTTTTTGGTATTATGTTTTCCTTTAACTGTTAAATTTGATACATTCATTATATATTCCTCCTCGTTTAGTCTTATTGTTATATTATCTTCTTCTAAATATGCTCCGTACTTAAGTTTACTCTTAATTGAAAAAGGGACTAGCTTTGATTTTGGCTTTTGCTCTTTTAATCTTTCTGAAATAACTTCATCATCAAAATCATAAATTAAATAATCTTTCTCAGTTTGATTTTTAGTTATTCTAAACTTAGCGTCAACATATTTATTAAAATCGTACTCATATCTATCCAGGTGATCTGGTGTTATATTCATTATAAATGCAATATGTGCATTGAACTTTTCTATTCCATCTAACTGAAAACTACTCAACTCTAAAACATAAGCATCATAATTCTCTTCAGCTACTTGTTTGGCAAAACTATCTCCAATATTTCCTGCGATACCAATATTAAATTCTGCATGCTTCAATATGTGATGTGTTAACATCGTTGTGGTTGTTTTTCCATTTGAACCAGTAATGCCAATTATTGTAGCTTTAGAAAACTGAGCTGCGAATTCTATTTCAGAAATCACTTGAATACTTTTCTCTCTTAATGCTTTAATAAGCGCTACAGTTTCTGGAATACCAGGGCTTTTCATTACTACATCAGCATTGAAAATATTACTTTCTGTATGCTGTTTTTCCTCAAACTCAATTTCGTGACTTAAAAGAACTTTTTTATACTTATCGGCGATATTTCCTTTATCTGATACAAAAACGTCATATCCTTTTTGCTTACCTAATATTGCTGTACCAACACCACTCTCGCCTCCTCCTAAAACAACTAACCTCTTCATTACTTACCTTAACTTCAATGTTACTATAGTGAATACCGCCAAGAGAATTCCCACAATCCAAAATCTAGTAACAATCTTACTTTCATGGTACTTTAGTTTTTGGTAATGATGATGTAAAGGAGCCATTTTAAATATTCGCTTTCCTGTACCAAATTTTCTCTTAGTGTACTTAAAATACCCTACTTGTAAAATCACTGAGATTGTCTCTATCATAAACACACCCGCTAATAGTGGTAGTAATAATTCTTTTCTTATCGCAATTGCTATTACTGCTATAATTCCACCAATAGTAAGGCTTCCTGTATCTCCCATAAATACTTGAGCTGGATATGTATTATACCACAGGAAACCTATTAACGCTCCTGCAAAAGCAGATATATAAACAGTCATTTCTCCTGAATTTGGTATGTACATTACATCTAAGTATTCGGCAAAAACTATATTTCCTGAAACCCAAGCAAAAACTGCTAGGGTTATGACCATTATAGCTGAAGAGCCTGCTGCCAAACCGTCAATTCCATCAGTTAAATTAGCTCCATTAGAAATTGCTGTTACTATGAAAATGACAATAGGTATAAAAATTAACCATGCATATTTTTCATATTCATCACCTAAAAAAGATAATGCTTTTGCATATTCTAACTCATTATGTTTTAGGAAAGGAACCGTTGTTTTTGTTGATTTATGAGCCTCACCAAATACTTTCCTTTTTCCTTCTTGCTGAGTTATTTGTTGCTCTGCAGGTAGTTGTTCTTTTATTGTAACTCCATTATGAAAATACAACATAGCCCCCACTATAATACCAAGTCCAACCTGACCTACAACTTTGAATATCCCTTTCAATCCTTGCTTGTCTTTTTTAAAGACCTTGATATAGTCATCTGCAAAACCGATAAATCCCATCCATATAGTAGTTATCAATAAAATAACTATGTATATGTTCTCGAGTTTTGCTAGAAGAAGAACTGGTATTAGTGTGGCTAAAATTATTATGATTCCTCCCATAGTAGGAGTTCCTGATTTTTCTATTTGACCTTCAAGCCCTAAATCTCTGATACTTTCACCTACTTGCTGTCTTCTTAAGTAATTAATAATACGTTTACCAAAGATTGTAGACACTAGTAATGATAAAATAAAAGCTGCTGCAGCTCTAAATGTGATGAACTGAAAAACACTCGCTCCTGTTAGATTAAATTCACTTTCCAAGTATTGAAATAAATAATACAGCATTCCTTTATTAATTTTTTAGTTGATTAAAGCATTCTTTTATTTCTTCTAAATCATCAAAATAATGACGCTCTCCATTTATTTCTTGATAATTTTCGTGCCCTTTTCCTGCGATTAGGATTATATCCCCTTCGTTAGCTAATTTGCATGCAGTTTTTATTGCCTGTTTTCTATTTAAAATTGAAATTGTTTTTTTATAGTTTTCAGGAGAAACACCTTTTTCCATTTCATCTAAAATCATTTGTGGATCTTCAGTTCTTGGGTTATCTGAAGTGAACACAACTTGATTACTTAACTGAGAGGCGATATACGCCATTTTCGGGCGCTTAGTTTTATCTCTATCTCCTCCACATCCCACAACAGTGATCACGCTTTCATTACCTGTCCTTATATTATTTATAGTCTCTAGAACATTTCTCAAAGCATCTGGTGTGTGTGCATAATCTACAATAGCTGTTGTGGTATCTTCGGCAACAACATATTGAAAACGACCACTCACACTCTCTAATTCACTAATTATCTTTAATATTTCTAACTTTTCTAAACCTAGGATTTCAGCAACTCCGTAAATGGCTAATAAATTATACACGTTAAAATCACCTATTAACTTACTCCATATTTCAGTTGTATTTACCGTTAGTAACGTCCCAGAAAAACTTTTCTCAAGTATTTTTGCCTTGTAATCTCCTAGCGTTTTTAACGTGTAAGAATATTTTCTTGCTTTGGTGTTTTGAAGCATTATGTTACCATTCTTATCATCAATATTTGTTAATGCAAATGATGATTTTGGTAATGCATCAAAAAACGCTTTTTTCACATCTCTGTATTCTGAAAATGTTTCGTGATAATCTAAATGATCATGAGATAAATTAGTAAAAACACCTCCTTCAAAAGTTAATCCTGCTGTTCTTTTTTGATGAATTCCATGAGAACTTACTTCCATAAAACAGAACTCAACACCTTTATTCAACATTTTTGTTAAATACTTATTTATTGTTAAAGAGTCTGGTGTTGTATGAGTGGCTTTATACTCATCATTATCTATCATTATTTTCACTGTTGATAGCAAACCTACTTTGTACCCAGCTTTTTTAAATAATTTATATAATAAAGAAGTTACAGTAGTTTTTCCATTAGTTCCAGTTACTCCAATTAACCTAAGATTACTTGATGGGTTTTCGTAATAATTAGACGCCAAAACGGCTAAGGCTGCATTAGAGTCTTCTACTTCAATGAAAGTTATATTATCTGCTAGATTATCTGGCAACTTCTGGCAAACTATTGTTTTTGCTCCTAAATCAATTGCCTTATTGATAAATAAATGCCCATCAACAGCAACTCCTTCTTGGGCTACGAAAACATCATTAGGTTTTACATGTCTACTATCAAAAGTAATTTCATTCACCGCGATATCAGTAGTTCCTACAACAGAATTTACTTTAACCTTGTATAATATGTCTTTTAATATCTTCAATTATGATAGTTTAAGATGTACTATATTTCCTTTTTTAACTTTTTCTCCTCTTGGTATAGATTGCTCAACTACTTTACCTAAACCTGAAAACTGAACTTTAAGCCCCATGTTTTCTAAAATCGCTATCGCATCCATACCGCTCATACCAACTACTTTAGGCATGATGGTCTTATATTTGCTTAGCACAGCGTAATAATTATCATAATCTTTCCCGATAGATTTATTTACTACTGAATCAGTTACCATTTGTACGCTTGATGGTATTGATGTATATATCTTTTGTGCTATTTCTTTAAATACTGGAGCTGCTACTTTAGCTCCATAATACCCTTTCTCCACTTTTGGCTCATGAATAACTACTATACAAGAATATTTAGGATTTTCTACAGGAAAGAAACCAGCAAAAGATGCGACGTACTTCCTATTTGAGTAATGCCCTGAAATTATTTCTCCTTTCTTATTCTTATGCTTAGGAATCCACTTTTTTGCAGTCCCTGTTTTTCCTGCCATAGAGAAATTAGAAGAGTATACACTTTTTGCAGTACCTTTTTTCACTACATTTTCCATTACTCTTACTACTTTTTTTATTGTCTGCTCAGAAGCGATTCTTTTTTTCAGCACCACCTTATCGAACTTTTTAACAACCTTTCCACCGACTCGTAGTTCCTTAACAAATCTTGGCTTAACCAATTTCCCTTTATTTGCAACAGCATTATAGAAGGTTAAGACTTGTAATGGCGTTAGAGAAACACCATATCCCCATGCCATCCATTCTAGTGCGATCGGGCTCCATAATTTATTTTTTGGTGAAGGAATAAAAGGTTTCCCTTCTCCTACGACTTCAATTCCTGTTTGTTTATCAAGACCGAATTGTTTCATTCTTTTTATAAACTTTTCAGGATTTCTATCGTAATGTTTCCTGATAGCTTTTACTATACCAACGTTAGACGAAACCTCAAATATTCTTGCTAAAGAAATTTTACCGTAGCCATCTCTATTACTATCTTCTACTTTTCTGTTATTTATAAAAATCTTTCCTTTTTCAGTATCTACTATTGTAGACGTATCAATCACTTTATCTTCTAAACCAGCCATAATACTTGCTAGTTTAAATGTTGAACCTGGTTCGTGACTTTCCCATACAGCATAATTTCTCTTTTCGTAGTACTTTCCTTTACTCGTTATCCCTAAATTTGAAATCGCTTTAATTTCTCCTGTTGCAGTTTCCATAACAACAGCACAACCATGGTCGGCTTCGAAATATTCCATTTGCTTTAGAAGCGCGTGATGTGTTATATCTTGAATATTAACATCGATAGTCGTAATTACATCTTTACCATCTAATGGTTCTTGTTCATTCACATCATTGATTGGCTTCCATTGTCCTTTAGCAATTTTTTGTTTTAGCCTCCAACCATTCTTCCCTTTCATATATTCAGAAAAAGCTCCTTCTATTCCGGCTCCTCCTCTGTGATCATTATACCCTATAGTTCTTTCTGCTATTTTACCAATAGGATGCTCTCTAACTGTTTTTTGTTCTGCTATAAACCCTCCTCTATATACACCGAGTTTAAATATTGGAAAGTTCTTCATTTTCATATAATCGCTATATCCTATATTTCTAACGATTAACAAGTAACGATTTCTTCTTTTCTTTGCTTGTCTAAGTTTATTTTCATAATACTTTGGCGTCTTCCCAAGCATCTTAGATAATGATTTTGTTAATGCTGCTATGTTTTTCTCAAACACACCATCTTTAACAGCCATTACATCCATACGAATTGTGTAGTTTCCTATTGATGTTGCCAATAAATTACCATCCGCAGCATAAACATTACCTCTATTCGCAAAAATTGTATCGTTTTTAATTGTAGTTTCTAGGGCAAGTTTTTTATACTTTTCTCCTTTTACATATTGCAACTCAAAAATTTTCCCTGCCACGATTATTAGAAAAAGCGACATCATAATCACAATTATGTATAACTTGTTTAATATGCTTTTTTTAACTGTTGACAAACTTTATTCTTTTATTAGTACTTTAATTTTTTGTGGTGGTTCTTTTGCAGGCAATAGTTCTGACGACCTAACTTTTTTCCGAATAGAACTTTCTAATTTCATTCGCATTAGAATGGTACTTATATCTACATATTCCGCTCTAAGCTCTCTTTTGACTTTATTCAGATTAGAAATCTTAACTACTTTTTCATCTGCAGAATGCGCGCTCCAAATCATTACTAGAAGCAGACTGACTACAAAAAGGATTACTCTCCATTTTTTGAATGCAGATTCGTCTGTAAGAAAACTTCCTCTTAACAAATCATATATCCCCCCAGTATTTCTCTCCATTTACTTTAACGTTGCTATTCTTAACTTTGCACTTCTAGCTCTGCTATTAACCTCAATTTCCGCTGCTGTTGGAATAATTAACTTCCCTACTTTTTTTAAAGGCTCATTAGTGTTTCCGTAAAAATCTTTTTCTATCTCGCCTTCAAAAAGACCTGTTCTTATAAACCTCTTAACTAATCTATCTTCCAATGAATGGTAAGAAATAACACTCAATCTTCCTTCTTCTGTAAGTAAATCAGGTATCTGATTTAAAAACTCTTTCAACACTTCCAACTCCTCATTAACCTCTATACGAACTGCTTGATATATTTGAGCTAATATTTTAAATTCTTTCATTTTTGGAAGGAATCTTTTTAACACTTGCCTCAACTCAAAGCTGGTAACTATTTCTTTCTCTTCTCTTGCTACTACAATAGTTTTCGCCATTGCTCTTGCATTTCTCAACTCTCCATACCAATACAAAACATCTGCAAGCTTAGCCTCTTCATATTCATTGATCACTTTTTTGGCTGAAAGCATTGAGGATTGATTCATTCTCATATCTAAATCTCCATCAAAACGAGTAGAAAACCCCCTATCCTTCTCATCGAATTGATGCGAGGAAACTCCTAAATCTGCCAAAACTCCATCAACCTTTTTTACTCCATAGAATTTTAAAAATCTTGTAATAAATCTAAAATTCTCAGCAATCAACACAAACCTTGGATCGTTAATTACATTTCGTTGCGCATCTGCATCCTGATCAAAGGCAAACAATCTACCGTTTTCACCTAATCTATTCAGAATTTCTTTAGAGTGCCCCCCTCCTCCAAAAGTTACATCTACATAAACTCCGTTAGGCTTTATATTTAACGCATCTATACTCTCCTTTAAAAGAACTGATTTATGATATTCCATCTTCTATTTCCATATTACCCATCACTTCTTCTGCTAAATCTGCAAAATCAGACGCCGCATCATCAATTACACTTTCATACTTCTCTTTATCCCAAATCTCAATAATATTTACAGCACTAGATAAAACTACCTGTTTTTCTATACCTGCAAAAACACATAAATCTTTAGGTATTAAAACTCTACCTGCCGCATCTATATCCACCATCTTTACACCAGCTGTAAATCTTCTAATAAAGTCATTGTTCTTCTTTACAAACCTATTAAGTTTGCCAACTTTTTCCATCATAATTTTCCATTCATCCATTGGATATAATTCTAAACATGGTTGGAAAACTGAACGCTTGATTACGAATCCATTTTGCAACACAGGAGCTAACTGCTTCTTAAGAGCAGAAGAAATCATAAGCCTACCTTTTGCATCAGCTTTACATTCGTATGTTCCAATTAAATTAATCACGCGCAACTATAATAGTTATTCAAAAGTATAAAATATTTACCACTTTTTACCACTTTTTACCACATTGTTAATAACTTATCCCACTTTAAACATTTGAACAGAAAAAACGCCTCTCTTTATTATAATAAATCCTAGTTGTAAAAGAAATTGATATGTTTTAAAAAAAGAGTTACTTTTGCAGTTAGCCAAATAGCATTTAATGACTGATTTTTTAAAAAAAGAAGGCAAGTACACATTCGCAGAAGCTGGTGAGGGAAGACCAATAATAGTATTACACGGTTTAATGGGTGCATTAAGCAATTTTAGTGCTACTTTCGACTATTTTTCAAAGAATAACTACAAGGTTTTAATACCTGAATTACCTTTATATACTTTACCTCTTTTGAAGACTAATGTTAAAAACTTAGCTAAGTTTTTACATGATTTTATAGAATTCAAAGGACTTAAGGATGTAGTTTTATTAGGTAATTCTTTGGGCGGTCATATCGCTTTATATTATATAAAACATTATCCGAAAGATGTTTCTGCTTTAGTTTTAACAGGAAGCTCTGGGCTTTATGAAAACTCTATGGGTAATAATTATCCTAGAAGAGGTGATAAAGATTTTGTTAGAAAAAAAACTGAAGAAGTGTTTTATGATAAAGCAATAGCTACCGAGGAATTAGTAGACCAAGTGTATGATGTTATTAATGATAGAAATACTTTGATTAAGACGTTAGCTATAGCAAAAAGTGCAGTTCGTCATAATATGGCAAACGATTTACCAAAAATGAATCAGCCTACCTGTATTATCTGGGGGAAAAACGATACCGTTACACCTCCTGAAGTAGCAGAAGACTTTCACAAACTTTTACCTGATAGTGATTTATTTTGGGTTGATGAATGTGGCCATGCTGCTATGATGGAGCAACCAGAAGAGTTCAACAAAATTTTAGAGAATTGGTTTAATAATCGTAATATATAAACGATGAAAATTAAAAGTGCCGAATTTGTAATGAGCAATAGTAATGTTATTAATGCTCCTAAAGAACGTATCCCTGAATATGCTTTTATCGGCCGTTCCAATGTTGGAAAATCTTCGTTGATTAATATGCTAATGCAACGAAAAAAGTTAGCTAAAACTTCAGGTACACCCGGAAAAACACAACTTATCAATCATTTTAAAATTAATAACGAGTGGTTTTTAGTTGATTTACCTGGCTATGGCTATGCTAAAGTTTCTAAAAAGAAAAGAACTATTTTTCAATACTTTATTGAAAATTATTTTAAAGAGAGAGAGCAACTCGTTTGTACCTTTGTTCTGATTGATTCGAGACATGATCCTCAAAAAATTGATTTAGATTTCATGGCTTTTTTAGGCCAAAATGGTTTTCCTTTCTGTATCGTTTTTACTAAAGCAGATAAGCTACCTAGTTCTAAACTCAATAAACAGATTACTTCTTACAAAAGGAAACTACTAACATATTGGGAATCATTACCTCAAACATTCATCACTTCATCGTCGACTAATTTAGGACGTGATGAATTTTTAAATTTCATTAGTGAGATAAATAAGGACGTTGCTGATAATTTTAAATAGACAAGATTAGATGCATTCTTCGAAAGACAATCTTCAAATCTTACATGAAGACAATCATATAATTATCATCAATAAAAGACCTGGAGACATTGTTCAAGGGGATAAGACTGGTGATAAACCTTTAAATGATATTGTTAAAGAATATATAAAGCAGAAATATAACAAGCCAGGAAATGTGTATTTGGGTACTGTGCATAGATTGGATAGGCCAACCTCTGGTATTGTCATTTTTGCCAAGACCTCCAAAGCTTTAGAGCGTTTGAATAAAATGTTAAGAGAAAAACAGATAAAAAAAACGTATTGGGCTATTGTAAAAAACGAAGTTAATCCTGAAAAACAAACGCTGACACATTACTTAAAAAAGAACCCTAAAAACAATAAATCTACTGCATACATAAAAGAAATTGACGGTAGTAAAAAAGCTATACTTCATTACTCAGTATTAAAAAAGCTACAAAACTACACGCTGCTAGAAATTGATTTGGAAACAGGTAGACACCATCAAATTCGTTGTCAGTTGTCATCAATTAAACATCCAGTAAAAGGGGATTTGAAATATGGTTTTGCTAGAAGTAATAAAAATGCAAGTATTCATTTACACGCCAAAAAAATACTTTTTAAGCATCCTGTAAGTAAAGAAAGTATTCATATTTCCGCTCCAACACCCGACGATGTTATTTGGAACGCATGCAACTAAATTTGTATATTTAGTTTCTTAATTCCATCTTCTCATGAAAGCATTAAAATATTTGTTGGTTTTTTCTATACCTGTAACTGTATTCATATCGTTTACTTCAACAGGTTGGATTACTTTTTTACCTTTTTTATATGTTTTTGGATTTGTTCCTCTTTCTGATTTTCTATTGAAAGTTAATCCTTATAATTTTAATAAAGAACAAGAAGAAATTGAGAAAAACAATAAGTTATATTCACTTATTCTTTATGCCATGCTTCCTATTCAGATATTTTTTCTAGTATGGTTTCTAATCATCATATCACAAACCCCGATGTTTACCTTTGATTTCTGGGGGCGTATTTTGGGTATGGGAATTATGTGTGGTGTCATAGGAATTAATGTTGGTCATGAACTAGGACATAGAAATAATAGAATTGAACAATTATTAGGAGAGTTATTATTGTTAACTTCTTTAGAGACTCATTTTCTGCCCTATCATAATGGAGGACATCATTTAAATGTAGCCACACCTGAAGATGCAGCAACTGCGAGAAAAAATGAGTTTATTTATATTTTTTGGATTAGATCTCAATTTACAAGCTACATAAAAGCTTGGGAATTAGAAAACAAACGCCTTTCTGATATAAATTTAAAATGGTTTCACTATAAAAATAAAATGGTGGTTTACACTATATTTCATTTTATATTGCTTGCTAGTATCTATTATTTTTTTAATTCTTATGTACTGGTTTCCTTCCTGATTGCAGCTTCAATAGGAATTTCGTTGCTTGAAACGGTAAACTACATTGAGCATTATGGACTATTACGAAAAAAGAATAAATTTGGACGGTATGAACGAGTTAAGCATTCTCATTCCTGGAACTCTAATCATGTTATTGGGAAACTTGTTTTATTCAATCTCTCTCGTCATTCAGATCATCATTATAATGGTAGTAAACATTATCAAGTTTTAAAATCATTACCCGATAGTCCGCAAATGCCAACAGGATACCCTGGTATGATGCTACTTTCACTACTGCCACCTTTGTGGTTTAAAATCATGAATAAAAAATTACAAGAAATTTAAGTTATGACTATATCAGAACTCTTATCGGCTCAACGAGCTTTTTTCAAAACACAACAAACAAAAGATATTACTTTTAGAAAAAACAGCTTACTAAAACTCCAAAAAGAGCTTGTACGACGAGAGAAAGACATTTTAAAAGCATTACATGATGATTTTAAAAAATCTGAATATGAAGGAATCATGACGGAAACATCAATAGTCCTTTCCGAGTTAAAGTTAACGCTAAAAAAGATGTCTTCGTGGGCTAAACCTGAACGTGTATTACCTTCACTTTTAAACTTTCCTTCATCTGCTAAAATTTATAGTGAACCTTATGGTTCAGTATTAATTATTGCACCTTGGAACTATCCTTACCAACTTGGGTTTTCCCCTCTTATAGGAGCTATCGCAGCTGGAAATACAATTATTCTAAAACCCTCTGAATTAACCCCAAATACTAGTACAGTTACCAAAGAGATTATTGAATCTGTTTTTAGCAAAGAACATGTTGCTGTTGTTGAAGGGGGAATTCCTGAGTCTGAAGAATTACTTAAACAACGCTGGGATTACATTTTTTTTACAGGCAGTGTTCCTGTAGGAAGGATCGTAGCTAAAGCAGCTGCCGAACATCTAACTCCTGTTACACTTGAGCTAGGCGGAAAAAGTCCGTGTATAGTTGACGAAACTGCTAATATTAAACTCGCTGCAAAAAGAATAGTTTGGGGTAAATTTTTAAATGGTGGTCAAACCTGTATTGCACCAGACTATTTGCTTATACACAAAAAAGTTAAAGACGAATTTGTAAAACATTTCAGAGAAGAAATCACTAATGCTTATGGAGCTAACCCTGAAAACTCTAATGATTTCCCAAGGATAGTGAATACTAAAAACTTTGACCGCTTAGCTGCAATGCTAACAAATGAAAACTGCATTATTGGTGGGGAAATAAATAGAGATGATAAATATATTGCTCCTACCCTAATCGATGAACCTTCAACGGAAAGTGAAGTGATGCAAGGTGAAATATTTGGTCCTATTTTCCCGCTAATCTCTTACGAAACAGAAGATGATATCGAAAACATTACACGTAAGTATGACAAGCCTTTAGCTTTTTATGTATTTACAGGAAAGAAAACATTTGCAAAAAAACTTATCAAAAAATACTCTTTTGGTGGCGGTACCATTAACGATACTACAGTTCACTTTGCTAATCATCGATTACCTTTTGGTGGTGTAGGTGAAAGTGGTATTGGTAGTTATCATGGTAAGAAAACATTTGATATTTTTTCTCACAAAAAAGGAGTTGTTTCAAGAGGTAATTGGTTAGATGTACCTACTCGATACGCACCATACAAAGGTAAAATAAAACAACTTAAAATGTTAATGAAAATAAGCTAGATTTATTTTCATTAACATTCTAAATATTAGATTAAATGATTGAAAAAACTGTGTTTGAAGCAATAGAATATCGGAGATCTGTTCGAGTTTATGACGATGAAAAAAAGATAGATAGCTCTGTTGTTAAAGAATGTATTGAATATGCTACCATGGCACCAAATAGTAGTAATATGCAATTATGGGAATTTTATCACATAACATCCAATGATACTATAAAAAAAATAATTCCATTATGCTTTAATCAAAACGCAGCAAAAACTGCTGAGCAATTAGTGGTTATTGTAACGAGAAAAGACTTATGGAAAAAACGAGTAAATGCTAACCTAAACTATTTAGATACTGTATACCCTCCTAAAGCTGATAAAGAGCAAAGTAGCAGAGAGAAATTTGCTAAAAACTACTACAAAAAACTCATCCCTTTTACTTATGCAGATTTTCTAGGTATTTTTGGTCTTCTTAAATACATTATAATCTCTATTATTGGTTTATTTAAACCTATTTACAGAGAGGTAAGAAATAAAGACATGAGAGTAGTTGTACATAAAAGTGCCGCCTTAGCTGCTCAAAATTTTATGCTAAGCATGGCTAGTAAAGGTTATGATACTTGCCCCATGGAAGGTTCAGATACTTGGCGAGTTAAAAAAGTTTTAGATTTGCCAATAGGTGCTGATATAAATATGATTATTTCATGTGGTATCCGTAAGCCTGAAGGAGTTTATGGGAAACGCTTTAGAATTCCATTTGAAGAGGTCTACAAAGAAATTTAAGCAAAAGCCAGCTATAAAAATTATGCTGGCTTTCTTTCTTTAACTTTTCACAAATTTAATTAAAGGACCATCACTATGCGGATGATCTGCTAAGTATAAACTTCCTTCTTCAAAATAATATTCATATGTTATGGATTCAACTACTAGTATATCCTCTGTAATTTTTACATCATAATTTCCAAAGCCTAATAGTGTGTGAAGTTTATTTGTAACGGAGTTTTCTATAGTAACAGTACTTTTAGAAATATTAAAAGTCCAAGTATGTTCGTTAACTTCTAAATTAATAGGAATGCATTCGCATGATACATTAACTAAACTCCAAGAACCTTCGAGAGTATTTCTGAATTGTTGTTTCTCATTGGAACAGTTGTAAAATACTAGAACTAGAATTAAATATATCTTGAAATAATGAAGCTTCATACACCCTATTTTATTAATAGATGTAGAAATCATGAAATGGTTGCGTTAATTATTTCTTTTGGGCAAAAAAACCAATCTGTTTTTTGATTCTTTTATTTCTTGCTGATTAATCTTCATTTTTATGAACTTACCCTTTAAATATTTATCAGCTTGATTTTTATAGTAGGGACTCAGCCTGTTACCGCTTTGACCAGTAGGTAGAATAGCCAAACTATTTTCTACATCTGAAAAATCGATTACCCTTCTCGTTGATGGACCACCAGTAACATTGTAAACTCCTGTACTATCTAATTTAAAAATATGATTATTAATCACTTCATTTCCTCCATTAGTTGCAAAAGGTCCTACGTTAAATATGGTTCTAAGAATCCCTCCTGCATTACCAATTGCGTGATTATGTTCTACCGACAAAACTTTTTCCCACTGCCACTCATTTACGTCATCACCCAATTGCCTTCTTAAGAAGGTGATTGCTTCATGAAAAGATTTCATTATTATGGCCTTTTTATCTTCTTCAACTCCATCTGTGTTAATATTATCCCACCATAAAGATTCCGATTTACTCATTTGCACAGCAATCATTTTCTTTTGGAAAGGTGAACCTCCCATAAATTGTTTGAAACCTTCTATTCCCATTTCATCTTCAAAAGTATTCTTTAAAAAACGATAGATAAATCTATTATAAACCGTTGGTGCTACACTCTCTTTATTATAATTCCCGTCCCACTCCAATAAAATTTCATAGGCACTTTTCTCTAATGAATTTAACTCTCCTACATTCATTACAATTGAGGCACTTTCTATAACTTCATTTACTACATGAGACTTCACATCGTATAACATTGACGCTACGTTATCTTTTGTAAAATCATACTTTGAGTCTATAATTTTTGTGATACGTTTTGCTCTATCTTCTGGTAAATAATAACCAGGATACAACATACCTTGTATGGAATCTGGCTGATTATTTGCTGAATATACGTAATTAGATGTTGGATTAATTGCCATTGGGTTTTGTTCAAAATCCAAATATTCTACTATTTCGTCTTTGCCTGAAGCTCCATCTAAATATACTTTTGTATTTAAACTGTCTCTGTACCTGTATAGTTTTGCTGCTGCAAACCAAGCAATATTATTTTTAGCATCTCCATACATCACATTTAAACCTGGTGCATGAATTTTTGATACGCCTCTTTTAAAACCTTCTAAAGAATCTGCGTGAGACATTTCATAACATGCATCTATCAATTTATTTGGTGAATTAGTGTAAATCCATTGCATTGCTATTGGTCTTTCGTCTTTTATCTGATCAATGATATCATTCATCACTGGACCATGATCACTAACTCTTAATTGAAAATTAACATCTTTTTCTCCTTTAACTTTTATCTTTTTCTCGAAGGTTTTGTATCGTTTATATCCATCTTTTACTTTAAACTCTAAATCATTTTTAGGATTATTTTCTTCTATATAAAAATCTGTATCATCATTTTCAAACATTGTAAGTCCGTAAGCATATTTTCTATTATGACCTAATAGAGGAAATGGAGTTAATCCTAAATTAAAGCCATACATTTCATAATTTGGGGTTTTAATATGATTCTGATACCAAACAGAAGGTTGAGAATAACTTATATGTGGATCGTTTGCAAAAATTACTTTTCCATTTTTTGTTCTTTCCGCGCCCAAAACCCAAGAATTACTTCCAATAAAAGTAGGAACGGGTAATGCATCCATTATTTTGGTAATTTCATTGGAAAAAATTGCTTTTACCTCTGGTCTTTTTGCATTTTTTATTACTGTAGATTTTTCTAACGGTACTTCTAACTCTTCAACATATTCCTTACCATATTTTTCTTTTATTTCATTGATTAATGGATCTGTTTTATGAGCCGCTGCGAAACTAAAAGCCATGTATCCAAAAACGTTATAAACATCTTTTAGTGTGTACCTTTCTTTGTCTATACCAACCATATAAAATTCTATTGGTGTTGGCCCATTTTCAATAAAATGGTTAATTCCTTCTAAGTATGCTTGTGTTAACTTATATGACTTAGATTCTTTATTTAAACTGGCAATTGTTTTATATGCAGATTCTTCAATACCTAAGCTTGAAAAAAACTTATCTGTATTTACCAATTTACTCCCAAAAATTTCACTGAGCCTTCCTGCAGAAATCCTTCGCAATAATTCCATTTGCCATAATCTATCTTGTGCATGAACATAACCAAAAACTCTGTATGCATCTTCCTCATTATTTGCATTAATATGTGGCACACCATTTTCGTCATAAAAAACAGTTACTTTTTCTTTTAAATTTGCAATCTCAAACTCCCCATTATAATCAGGACTTAGTCCTTTGGCTATGAACCAAACAGCTATTCCGATTAGGATTAGCAGCAATATTACAAATCGAAAAAGTTTCTTAACAAGTTTCATTAGTTGAGATTTTTATCAAATATAACAGTTTTAAATTTGTATTTTTGAATCGTATCAAAACACCATATTTTATGAAAAAAATTCATATGGTTGACTTACAAAGTCAATATCAAAAAATTAAAGAAACAGTTGATCAATCTATTCAAGAGGTTTTAAATTCATCGGCTTATATTAATGGCCCATATGTAAAAGAATTTCAAGCTGATTTAGAAGCATATTTGAATGTGAAACATGTTATTCCATGCGCTAACGGTACCGATGCTTTACAAATAGCTATGATGGGGCTTGGGTTACAACCTGGTGACGAAGTTATTACTGCCGATTTTACTTTTGCTGCTACAGTTGAAGTAATTGGATTATTGCAACTAACTCCTGTTTTAGTTGATGTTGAACCTGATACATTTAATATCGACATTGTTGCACTAAAAAAAGCGATTACTCCTAAAACTAAAGCAATCGTTCCTGTACATTTATTTGGTCAAGTAGCAAATATGGAAGCTATTATGGAAATTGCGAAAGAGTATAATCTTTTTGTTATTGAGGATAATGCACAAGCAATTGGAGCCAATTATACTTTTTCAAATGGATTGAAACAGAAAGCAGGAACTATTGGCGATATTGGAACTACATCTTTCTTTCCTTCTAAAAATTTAGGGTGCTATGGTGATGGCGGCGCTATATTTACTAATAACGATGACTTAGCGCATACTATACGAGGAATTGTTAATCATGGTATGTATAAACGTTATTATCATGATGTTGTTGGAGTCAACTCAAGATTAGATAGTATACAAGCTGCAGTTTTGAAAACGAAACTTCCTCTACTAGATAGCTATTGCAATTCACGAAGAGAAGCTGCTAGATATTACAACAATGCTTTTGCTAACAACCCTAATATTATTACGCCTAAATCATCCTCTTGTGGACAAATATGTAATCAATGCGACTGTCATGTTTTTCATCAGTACACATTACAAATAAAAAATGGGAAACGAGATGAGCTGCACCAACATTTATTAGATCACGGAATTGCGAACGCAATATACTACCCTGTTCCTTTACACAAACAGAAGGCATATGTAGATGAACGATACAAAGAGGAAGACTTTAAAGTTACAAATCACCTCGTAAATACAGTTATATCTCTACCTATGCACACTGAATTAGATGAAGAACAACTTAATTTTATCACTACTACTATTAATGATTTTATAAAATAATTATGAAAACAATCTTAGTAACTGGTGGGCTTGGGTTTATAGGGTCTCATACAGTTGTTGAATTACAAAACTCAGGATTTAAAGTTATTGTTATCGATAATTTATCGAACTCTAGGATAGAGGTTCTGGACAGCATTACTAAAATAACAGGAACTAAACCTAACTTTCATAAAGTTGATCTTCGTAATAAGAAAGAGGTTAAAAATTTCTTTGATCTTAATATAATCGATGGAATTATTCATTTTGCTGCGTTTAAAGCTGTTGGAGAGAGTGTAGAAAAACCATTAGAATATTACGAAAATAATATAGGTAGTTTAGTATACCTACTTCAGGAAATGAGAGATCGTAATATTGACAACTTCATATTCAGTTCTTCTTGTACTGTTTATGGGCAGGCTGATAAATTACCGATTACCGAAAATGCTCCTATTAAACCTGCAGAATCTCCTTATGGAAACACAAAACAAATAGGTGAAGAAATTATAAAAGATAGCTGCAACGCACACAAACTAAACGCCATCGCTCTACGATATTTCAATCCGATTGGAGCACATGAAAGTATAGAGATAGGTGAACTTCCGTTAGGTATTCCTCAAAATTTGATTCCATATGTAACTCAAACTGCTGCTGGTATTAGATCTCAGCTTTCTATATTTGGAGATGATTATGAAACTCCAGACGGAACTGCTATTAGAGACTATATTCACGTTGTTGACTTAGCAAAAGCACATATAGCTGCATTAAAACGCTTATTAAACAAGGATAATGAAAATAATTTTGAATATTATAATATAGGCACAGGTAAAGGTAGTTCTGTCTTAGAAATTATTACTGCTTTCCAAAATAGCACCGGTAAAATATTAAATTATAAAACTGTTGAACGAAGAACAGGAGATGTTACTGCAGCTTATGCTGATACAACAATAGCTAACGAAAAGTTAAACTGGAAAACTGAAAAAACATTAGAAGAGGCATTAAGATCAGCTTGGAATTGGCAAGAAAAACAATCAAATAATCATTCTTAATTTCTTAAAATTATATTAAAACTTAAGAATATCTTTTTTATTTCTAAACAAACGGTTAGTTTTGTAGTGTATTTGGACATTTAATGGCAAGAAAAAAAGAATATGACGAAGCTAAAGTAATCGAAAAAGCAATGGACTTGTTTTGGAGGAATGGTTACGAAAGCACATCTATGCAGCTGTTAGAGAGAGAGATGGGAATAAATAAGTTTTCCATATACTCTAGTTTTGGCAGTAAAAGTGGCGTGTTTTTAGAAAGCATAAAATGTTACAAGAAAAAATTATCAGAAATTACTGACAAACTTGATGAATCAAAAAATGGAATAGTAGGCATTAAGCAATATTTCTATGATTTTTTGAAGTTCTCTCAAAAAGATAAAGATATGAGAGGATGTCTAATTACAAATACTGCGAATGAACTCAGTGAAACTTCTGATAGTAAAATAAAAGTTCAGCTCTCTAAATTTACCGAATATATTAGAGATCTTTTCGAAAAAAATTTAAGAACCGAGATTAATTTGACTGAAGAAATGATTCAAGAAAAAGCTGATTATTATATTGTTTCCATGTTTGGTTTATCATCAGCTTCTAAAGTCTTCTCTGAAAATCAATTACATATTTTTATTAACAATATTTTCAAATAAAAAAATTTAACCCATAACTAAACGATTGTTTAGTTATTAAAATTCTAATAAATTTAAATTATGAGTACATTAAAAATTCACACAATCGAATCAGCACCTCAAGAAAGTAAAAAACAATTAGAAGCATCAGTGGAAGCATTTGGTATGTTACCGAACTTACACGGAGTTCTTGCCGAATCACCTGCGTTACTTGAAGCTTATAAAACACTACATGAGTTATTTCAGACTAAAACTTCGTTTAATGCAGAAGAATTAACTGTAGTCTGGCAAACAATTAATGTAGAACACGAATGTCATTATTGTGTTCCTGCACATACAGGTATAGCACATATGATGAAAGTTGATAACGACTTGATTGAAGCTTTAAGAAATTCTGACGAATTATCAAATCCTAAACTACAAACCTTACATGAGACTACACTGATCTTGGTTAGAAATAGAGGAAACATAAACGACAAAGATTTAAAGGCCTTTTATGATGCAGGCTATACACAAAAACATTTACTAGAAATCATACTTGGTTTATCTCAAAAAGTGATTAGTAATTATACCAATCATGTTGCTAAAACACCTGTTGATGCACCTTTTGAAAAATTTGCTTGGTCAAAATAATCAGTATAATAATTAAAACATTAAAAAGCCCAGACAGATACTTGTCTGGGCTTTTTAACATTAATTTAAGATAGGTAACTTTTTTGCTTTTAGTAACTTGCTTCAAATATTAAATACTCATGATAAAAAATAAACTTGTAATTCTTAGTGTGCTCTTACTAATTTGGAGTTGTAACACTAATGAAAAACAGCCAAAAAAAACCAATTTAAAAATTGACTATGAAAAGATAACACTAGATAATGGCCTAGATGTTATTTTTCATGTAGATAAATCAGACCCTATTGTTGCTGTTGAACTTATGGTACATGTTGGATCTGCAAGAGAGATAGAAGGGAGAACAGGTTTTGCTCACTTATTTGAACATTTACTATTTTTAGAATCTGAAAATTTAGGTAAAGGAGGTTTAGATAAAATGAGCGCCAGAATAGGTGGTTCTGGAGCTAATGGATCTACATCTAGAGATCGTACAAACTATCTTCAAACCGTTCCTAATGATGCTTTAGAAAAAATGATTTGGGCTGAAGCTGATAAACTAGGTTGGTTTATAAATACAGTAACTAATCCTGTTCTAGCAAAAGAGAAACAAGTTGTAAAAAACGAGAAAAGACAAAGTGTTGATAATAGACCATATGGACACAGACAATATGTTATTGGTAAAAACTTATACCCTAAAGATCATCCGTACAACTGGCAAGTAATCGGTTCTTTGAAAGATTTACAAGATGCTACCTTAGATGATGTTAAAAATTTCTTTAAAAAATGGTATGTTCCCAATAATTCAACATTGGTGCTATCTGGAGACTTTGATGTTCAACAAGCTAAAGAATGGGTACATAAATATTTTGATGAAATCCCTAGAGGAGGTGAAATAGCAGCTATTCAAAAAAAGCCAGGAGAAGTAAAAAAGACAAAATACCTGTATTATGAAGATAATTTTGCTAGGCTTCCAGAACTGACTTTAACTTGGCCAGCTGTTGAACAATATCATAAAGATGCATATGCTTTAGATATTCTTGCTGAATACTTAACTTCTGGTAAAAATGCGCCTTTGAATAAAGTTTTAGTAGATGATCTTAAACTTACTTCATCTACAACTATGTTTAATTTTAACTCCGAAATAGCTGGACAAGTTCAACTTATTGTAAGAGCATTTAAAAACACAAAATTAGATGATGTAAAAAAAGGAATCGATGATGCTTTTCTAAATTTCGAAAAAAATGGTATCCCTGTAAAAGACTTAAATCGTATTAAAGCGGGAATCGAAACCGATTTTTATCAAAGCTTGTCGAGTGTCTTAGGTAAAGGAACTCGTTTAGCTTCATACAACACTTACACAAATGATCCTGGCTATGTTACTACTGAATTAAATAGAACTTTAGCTGTTACTGCTCAAGATGTAATGAATGCATATAACAATTATATAAAAGATAAAAATTTTATTGCTACAAGCTTTGTTCCTAAAAACGATAAAGGATTAGCATTAACAAACTCAATAGAGGCAGAAGTTATAGAGGAAAAAATTGTTAATGGAGCAGAAGAAACATTTGACCCTTCTGTTGCTGCTAATTATGAAAAAACTCCATCAAATTTTGATCGTTCAATTGAGCCTGATTATGGTAAAACGCCAGAAATGAGAGTGCCTGAAGTATGGGAAGATAAATTAAATAATGGTTTAAAAGTTTACGGTATTCAAAATAAAGAAGTTCCGCTAGTTCAATTCAACTTAGTTATTAGCGGTGGACAATTATTAGAAAATCTAAACAAAACAGGAATAGCTAATCTAACAGCAAGATTACTGGAAAAAGGAACTAAAAATAAAACTGTTAGTGAACTTGAAGATGCTTTAGCACAACTAGGCGCTTCTGTATTCATATATGCCAGAAAAGATAACATTACCATATCAGGTACAACATTAGCAAAAAACTATGTGAAGACATTGCAACTAACTCAGGAAATGTTACTTGAACCTAGATGGGATACTGCTGAATTTGAGCTGCTTAAAAATGATATTATTACCAGACTAAGACAACAAGAAGCTAGTCCGAATGCAATTGCATCCAACAATTTCAATAAATTAATATACGGTGAAGACAATATTAAATCCAAAAACTTATTAGGAACCATAAGTTCTGTAAAGGCTACTACAATTGACGATATAAAAGCCTACTATAATAACTATGTTTCGCCTTCTGTATCTAAAATACTTATAGTTGGAGATATAAATAAGAAGCAAGTATTAAGCTCATTAAAATCGATAGAAAGTAATTGGGCTTCTAAAGAAGTAACCATACCAACTTTAGAAGCTCCTAAAACTCCTGAAAAATCTAAAATATACTTTTATGATATTCCAAATGCAAAGCAGTCTCAATTGCGATTCGGAGCACCTGCTTTAGCTTTTAATGATCCTGATTATTATCCTGCTACAGTTATGAACTATATCTTAGGTGGTGGTGGATTTGCTTCACAATTAACACAACAATTACGAGAAGGAAAAGGGTATACTTATGGTATCCGTTCTCGTTTTTTAGGTTCAAAAAATGATGGTACTTTTATGATTTCTAGTGGAGTAAGAAGTAATGTAACGCTTGAAGCTTCTCAGTTAGTAAAAAATATTTTAAAGAATTATCCTGAAAACTACACTGAAAAAGATTTAGCGACTACAAAAGGCTTTTTAATTAAAAGTAATGCTAGAGCTTTTGAAACAATGCGAGCTAAACTTACAATGTTAGACAATATTAGTGAATACGGTTTAAGTACTGATTATGTTAAAGATAGGGAAGCAATCGTAAAAAACATGACCGTTAATAAAATCCAAAATCTTGCAAAAACCTATTTAAATCCAGATAAAATGATTTGGTTAGTTGTAGGTGATGCTGAAACACAATTAAAACGAATGAAGGAGCTAGGCTTTGGAGAGCCTATATTATTGAATGATTTACAAATTCCAGTAAAACAATAAACCTTACTTTACAAGAAATAAAAAAGCCCTCTTTAAAGAGGGCTTTTTTTATTTCTTGGTCTCCTAGTATCTATTCAATATTTGCCGCACTAGCAGTAACCGACCTATCTATTTTTCTCATTAAGCCTTGTAAAACTTTACCTGGTCCTACTTCAATAAACTCAGTACCGCCATCAGTAATCATTTGCTGAACAGATTGTGTCCAACGAACTGCACCAGTTAACTGAGCTATCAAATTCTGTTTAATCTCAATTGGATCTGTAATCGCTTTTGCAGCCACATTTTGGTATACTGGACAAATCGGTGTATTAAATGTTGTTTCTTCAATTGCTTTTGCCAACTCTTCTCTTGCTGGTTCCATTAAAGGAGAATGAAAAGCACCACCTACTGGTAAAACTAAGGCTCTTTTTGCTCCTTTAGCTTTCAAAGCTTCACATGCAGCGTTAATTGCATCAACTTCTCCAGAAATTACTAATTGTCCAGGGCAATTGTAATTTGCCGCAACCACTACTCCATCTATCGTTTCGCATATCTCTTCAACTACTTCATCTTCTAACCCCAAAACTGCCGCCATTGTTGAGGACTGTTTTTCACAAGCTTTTTGCATAGCTGTAGCTCTTTTTGCTACTAATTGCAATCCATCTTCAAAAGTTAAAGCATTACTAGCTACAAGAGCAGAAAATTCACCTAAAGAATGTCCGGCAACCATTTCTGGTTTAAAATTATCTCCTAAAATTTTGGCTAAAATTACAGAATGCAAAAAAATTGCTGGTTGTGTAACCTTTGTCTGTTTTAATGCTTCTGCTGATCCTTCAAACATTATGTCTGTTATACTGAATCCTAAAATATCGTTTGCTTTCTCGAAAAGTTCTTGTGCTTGGGGAAATTTCTCATATAAATCTAATCCCATTCCTGTAAACTGGGCTCCTTGTCCAGGAAAAACATATGCTTTCATAAATTACTTTTTGTCATTTGTTTTATAATGCAAACATAATCAATTTAAATTTTGTTATTTTCGTTGTTATGACTGAGAAAGACAAATCGCTTGCACAAAATATATACTTAATTTTAGCTGCATTATTTATAGCTTCTCTAGTAGCTTCAAACTTAATATTTCAAAAATTTTTTTACTGGTATCCTTTTAATATTGAGATTTTTGATGTTAAATTATTTGAAATTTCTGTGGGTTTATTACCATATCCTATAACTTTTTTAATTACTGATATTTTATCTGAAATTTATGGTAAAAAGAAGGCTAATCAAGTAGTTATAGCTGGTATTTTTGCCTCATTGTTTTCTTTAGGAATAGTCTTTGTTGGCACACATGCACCAGCAACATCATGGTCACCCGTGAGTGATGCTACTTTTAATATTGTTTTTGGTGCAACACCTTTGGCTGTATTTGCTTCAATGTTAGCCTATTTATTTGCTCAATTTATCGATATAAAAGTCTACCACTTCTGGAAAGATTTCACTAAAGGAAAACATTTATGGCTACGAAATAATTTTTCAACGTTCTCTTCTCAATTCATAGATACGCTAACAGTACTAGTTTTATTATGCTCTTTTAAAATTATAGCTTGGGATAAATTTCTTGGTTTATTATTAAGCGGCGTATTATTTAAAATGTTAATAGCTGCACTGGATACACCTTTTTTGTATATTTCTGTCTACTTCTTTAAAAAGAAGTTTAACTTGCAACACGGCGAAGAAATTGAAAATATTTAATTAACAATCATATCCTTTTGAATAAATTTTTCTACAAACTATTGAGAGATTATACTAATATTTCTCACGACACTGCAGCATTCTTAAACGTATTTTGTAACCTATTTGTAATTGCTGTTTTAGGTTTTATATTATTTAAAATATTAAGATACTACGGAAGTAAATTCATTCGTAAAATTGCGAATAAAACAAAAACACAATTTGATGATATTCTAGTTAAGAATGCTTTCTTTTTACGGTTTAGTAGAGTTCTAATTTTTGTGTCTTTATCTTCTCTCACAAAGTATATTCTTACTGATTTTCCAGAATTACTGAACCATGCAGAACGATTAATTAATTTATGTATTCTGTTTAGTTTTTTAATATTAATAAGGAGTGTGCTTTCTAGTATTAAAGATTATTTAAGAACACTTTCTGCATTTAGGGATAAACCTTTGGAAAGTTATGTACAAATCTTCATGATTTTTCTTTGGGTTATAGGTTTTGTTATTTCATTCTCTATAATTACAGAAAAACCATTACTTCGTTTCTTTACAGCTTTAGGGGCTTTTTCTGCTGTTTTATT
The DNA here is from genome assembly GCA_020629275.1 of Tenacibaculum sp. Lineage (GTDB taxonomy): Bacteria > Bacteroidota > Bacteroidia > Flavobacteriales > Flavobacteriaceae > Polaribacter. Next base: position 43,059 of record JAHDDQ010000011.1, read on the forward strand.
ACTTATTTTTAAAGATACTATCCTTGGTTTTGTAGCTAGTATACAAATCTCTGTATATGATACTGTTCGTTTGCAAGATTGGATTACTATGACAAAATATGGTGCAGATGGAAACGTAATTGAAATAAATTTGACTTCTGTGATTGTTAAAAATTTTGACAATACTGTTACTAGTATTCCAACCTATTCTTTAATCTCAGACTCATTCAAAAATTGGAGAGCGATGAATCATTCTGGAGGAAGAAGAATGAAAAGAGCTATCTTAATAAAAATTAACAGCATTCATTTTGTTACAGATGGAGAAATAGAAAATTATAAGAAAATTGAACTTATTAAAACATATACTTCTCAAATTGTTAAAGAAATAGAAGATTATAATACTTCAAATAACATAGACAAATCTTTATTGATTAACGGACGAAATCTTACTAATTTTGGTATGTTCAGAAAATATTTAGACATTTATTTAGAACAACATCCTAAAATTAATCAGGAATTACTTTTTATGAGTCGACAATTGGAACCTACTGCAGAAGGAATACCATTAGAAATATATGCTTTTAGTAGTCAGAAAGAATGGCCTATTTATGAGCGAATAATGGCTGATATTTTTGATCATATCTTTGCAAGCGTTCCTTATTTTAATTTAGAAATTTTTGAAAATCCTACAGGGAAAGATATCGCTAATCTAAAAATTAATAGCCGTGTTGAAGAATAATTCTTTACATACGCTTGCGCTATCAAAATTCAAAAAAAGTAAAACTGGTATGCTTAGTTTGAGTTATATTATCTTGTGTGGTTTAATAGCTATGTTCTGTTATGTATTAGCTCCAGATAATACTAATTCAGCTAATACAATGCATCTTGAAATCCATTCTAAACCTCCTGGTTTTAAAGCATTAATGTTAAAAATTCCAACTGAAAAGACAACAAAGCAGGCATTATTTTCTAAAATAATCTATGGGAAAACAGCTAATTACGAAGAACTTCCTATTACAAATTATTCGTTTAATGAAAACCAACTGGAAGTAATTAAATATTCAGACGGATTGTCTAAAAAGTTTAGTTTAAGCTTATTTGATGATAATCCGCAAGAATTTATTGTTGAGAAGAAATTTTACTTAGGTACGGATAAATATGGAAGAGACTTATTAAGTCGGTTGCTGATTGGAACTAGAATATCTTTTTTTATTGGTTTTATCGCTGTATTCATATCACTTGCTATAGGTATTCCTATTGGTGCAATTGCAGGGTATTTTGGAGGGAAAACTGATATTCTAATTATGTGGTTTATTAATATTACATGGTCTATACCTACACTTTTGCTTGTTATTGCTATTACATTGACTTTAGGTAAAGGGTTTTGGCAAGTTTTTATAGCTGTTGGTTTAACTATGTGGGTTGAAGTAGCACGTGTCGTAAGAGGGCAAGTAATAACTACTAAACAGCAACAATATGTCGAAGCTGCTAAAGCACTTGGATATTCTGATTCAAGGATAATTTTTAAGCATATATTGCCTAATATTTTAGCTCCTATTATTGTTATCTCAGCTGCAAATTTTGCTTCTGCTATACTTATTGAAAGTGGATTGAGTTTTCTTGGCATTGGCGCCCAACCTCCTACACCTTCGTGGGGTGCTATGATTAAAAATCATTATAATTATATCGTATTAGGCAAGCCTTTCTTAGCCTTAATTCCTGGTATCGCAATAATGAGTTTAGTTATGGCATTTATGTTATTGGGAAACACATTAAGAGATGCGTTGGATGTGAAAACTTAACTTTTAATAGAAGTATTATTTGGCTAAATAATACTTCTATCTTAGTTTATTAAAATATTCTAAAAAATTATATACCCTCCATTTCCATCGCAAACTCCTTGATCTCCTGGAGCACCACATGGTCTTACTGAACCATCAAATAATCTTTGACAAAGTGTAAAACAAGATTCATTAAAATTAAATCTTCCTCCATTTACTTCTTTTTGTTCAGTAACATTTAATTCCTTCCCCAAATTTAAAATTGATTTTTTCATACTAAATAAAATTTAAAATTATAATTCCTTGAACACTTTTAAGACAGTCAAGATTTCAGTCTCTTTTCGCGAAAAACGCCTTTAATCAGTATTACATTACTGAAAATCGACTGATTCAAAACTATTTAGAAGTAATGAAAATTAAAAACAAACCTTATTTCAATTTATAAATTGATAGAGATAAAAATCATTATACTGGTATTTCTCTTTTAATGAATTAGTCATTCTATATTATCCAACAAAATCATAGAAAAGGAATAGATATTCTTCTCTATATTTGTTTAAAAATTGATTTATTATTTTATCATTTAACTTCATATATGAATTTCACTGTTAATTTTACCACTAGATGGGCTGATTTCGATGCCAATGTTCACATGCGTCACACTGCATATAATGATTATGCTGCAGAATCTCGATTACGTTTTTTTAATGAGTTCGGAATCACTATTCATGACTTCACAAAAGAAAAAGTAGGTCCGATTTTATTTGAAGAAAATACTCGTTTTCTTAAAGAAATACATTTGGGCGAAGACATTGCTGTAAACTTAAAAATTACAGGTTTATCCGAAAAAGGAGAACGATGGAAAATTCAGCATGAGGTTTTTAATAGTAAAGGACAATTATCTGCTGTTATTAATGTGTATGGTGCTTGGTTAGATTTAATAAAACGTAAGCTTACTGTACCTCCCCAAAAATTCCAACAAGTTTTTAATGATGCTGAAAGAACTGAAAACTTTAAAGAAATTCTTTTAAAGAGTGAGAAATAGCAAGAAAATTATCACAGCTATTGCTTTAGTTATAACCTTAACTGGATATTATTTAGAAAAACAGGCAAGTGAAAAAAATATTCCTGTAATCACTGAAGAAAATACTTCGAGTAGAAGTGAGCAATTTGATTTTTTTCCAAGTTCAACCACTAATCAAATTATTCATCACAATTATTATAGTTTATCTTATAGTGAAGAACATGAACAAGCAGAATGGGTTGCATATGCTTTACACAAAAAAGATATAGCATATACTAACTTTAAAAGACCTTTTTTTGTGAGTGACCCAAGTGTAAGGACCACATCAGCTAGCTGGAAAAATTATAAGAGATCCGGTTATGACAAAGGACATTTATGTCCTGCTGGTGACAGGAAATTCTCTATTAAAGCTTTTGATGAAACATTTTACACTTCTAATATTGCACCACAAAAGCATAAATTTAATGCAGGTATATGGAATAGATTAGAGCAGAAAACAAGGTATTGGGCAAAAAAGTACAAGCATCTATATGTAATTACTGGAGGAGTTTTATATGCTAATAATCCTTTGAAAAAGATCGGTAAAGAAAGAGTTACCGTTCCTAATGCTTTCTATAAAGTATTATTAGACTATACAAAACCTGAAATTAAAGCCATTGCTTTTTTAATTCCACATAAAGAAAGTAAAAAGCCATTATCTGACTTTGTTATTTCAATCGATGAATTAGAAAAAATAACCAAATTAGATTTTTTTCCTAATTTACCTGATGATACTGAGAATAAATTGGAAGCCTCTGTAAACTATAAGAAATGGGCTTTTTAACTACAGTAAACAGTTTAAATACAGATTTAATTCTACTATAAAGAAAGCTACAAATCATCCGTTTCATACGTATAAACAAAAAAGGTTACACAAATTGTGTAACCTTTTTTTATAGTTTATCTTAAATGAACTTAGTTTTTAAACTGTTTCAATCCATCTTTCAACCATCCGTAATAAGAGATCTTATCCGTGTACTGTTGTGGCGTATTTAATACCTTTAATTCAGGAGTCATTAATACGTAAAATGGCTGTGAAGCATTTTTAAAATTTACAGTTTGTAAAGTTGCCCACTTCTCACCATAAGTTCTGATCTTTTTAATTTTTCCATTAGGCTTTACGTAATCGAACTGTTTTTCAACTGGTAATGGGTTTTCATTATCATCAACATACAAAGAGATTAGTACATAATCATTCTTAATTGTTGAATAAATATTTGATTCACTCCAAACATTTTCTTCCATTTTACGACAGTTAACACATGCCCAACCGGTAAAGTCTAATAAAACAGGTTTGTTTACCGATTTAGCGTAAGCCATACCTTCATCAAAATCTTTAAAACAATTTAAAGCTAAAGGACAGTTATCACTTTCTTGCTTGTATACACTATAAAATTGTGGTGGTGCAAAACCACTTAATAACTTTTGATTCCACATTGGTTTCTTAGTTAAGCCTGGTGCTAAGTATACTGCAAAACCTAAAACGGCTAATCCAAGGACTATTCTCAAACCAGAAACTCTTTTGATTTTTGGTCCTCCAGGGAATTTTATTACCCCAAATAAGAATAATGCTGCTAATACAGTTATTAAAATCCAGATACCTATAAATACTTCTCTTTTTAATATGTTCCATTGACCAACTAAATCTGCATTTGATAAAAATTTGAATGCTAATGCTAGTTCTATGAAACCTAAGATTACCGTAATTGCCTTCATCCAAAAACCTGATTTTGGCAACGATTTTAATAAATTAGGGAATAATGCAAAGAATGCAAACGGAAGCGCTAATGCTACTCCAAAACCACCCATTCCTGCAGTTAATTGCATCGGTCCTCCATCAGAAGTTAACGAACCTGCTAACAGAGATCCTAAAATTGGGCCTGTACAAGAGAATGATACAATTGCTAAAGTTATAGCCATAAAGAAAATTCCAACAATTCCTCCAATACCAGAAGCACTGTCTGCCTTATTACTCCATGAGCTTGGTAATGTTATTGTATAAAAACCGAAGAAAGAACCTGCGAAAAATACTAAAATTACAAAGAAGAATATGTTTAACCACATATTCGTAGAGATTGTATTAAATATTTCAGGATCTAAACTATCCATAAAATGGAAAGGTAAACTTAAAACTACATAAATAGCTGCAATGAATACACCATATATAATAGAGTTAGTTACCCCTTTAGATTTCTTTTGTGATTGTTTTGTAAAAAACGATACTGTTAATGGTATTAACGGGAAAACACAAGGTGTTAAAAATGCAATTAAACCACCTAAAAATCCTAAAAGAAAGATATTAAGTAGATTTCCTTTTTCGTCTTTTCCTCCGCTTCCATCATTTACACTAGCATTTAATAACTCAGGATTTTTAATGTCTAGTTTTAATGATTGAGTTAGTTTTTTTCTAATCAACAGTTGATACAGTTGCTACAACTTCTCCTCCATCTAATGAAAATGTAAAGTCATCATCATATGGTAAACAGAATTCTTTACAAACTTGAGCATCTATATTTAGAGAAACTTGCCTAAGGCTTGGATCATCTAATTTTATACGTTGTACTAATACTGCTTCTTCTACAAAAAAGATTTCATCTATTCCCCAGATTTCACTGTACTCGGTCTTAGTTTTACTTTCTGTTGCCTTACCTATCAAGGTATAACCACTATCACCTTCAGAAGGTTTAATGGTCATTGGCAATGATGCATCTTCAGGATTATACTGAGAATACAGATGCCAATCATCTTCAATATATACATTGAATATTAAATCATATTCAGTATCTGAGATTTTCTTTACTGAGGTTTCTATCTCCACAGGAGCATCGTCCTGAGCATAGGAAGTAAAGGTAAATCCTAGGATTAATAAAAGTAGGGTAATTACTCTTTTCATTGTTGTTGGGGTTATTTATGTACTACACTTAATTTAATTATGTTCTCTTCGGAATTGAGGTTGGTTAAAAATCTTCTGTCTTGTCGCATACCAATAACCCATATTATAGCGTTATCGTTATTACATAGCAACCAAACATTCTGTTTCTCGAGTTTTGATAGCTTTTGATCTTTAAAGAATTTACTTATTTTCTTTTTGCCTGACATTCCTGCTGGGTAAAAGAAATCACCTTCCTTCCATCTTCTTAAAATCATCGGGAAAGTTACTAAATTTTTGTTAACTAACGCACAATTTTTAGAGTCTCCTTGTTTTTTTATTGTATCTTCGATTTTTAAATGTATTGGAGTATTGATCTCACCAACTCCTTTTTTAACAAGATACTCATTATTATTTTTTGTTTTTTTTTGTTTTTTGTAGAGAAGCAAAAAACTTCTATCCTTTAGTAAGACGTGGGTTCTAGAGATAATTTCCTTTCCTGATTGAGCAAATAACAAATCGTATACATTCTCCCATTCTGTAAAATTGTAAGATTTAAGGAGCTGGTATAAATATGCCTTTGGTGTTGATAATTTTAACATTTTTTCAATGTCAATTTTCAACACATCCTCCTGTTCTTCTATGATTTCGTGTTTAATCTCATCAACTTTATCATCAATAATCTGCTTACTTTCTTCTAAATATTGAATGGTATTAGCAAAGGAATTCAGTAGACTCGGATTTATCTCTTTTAATATTGGGATAACTTTTGAACGTATTGCATTACGGGTATACTTTATGTCTAGATTCGATTTATCTTCTCTCCACGCTAAATTATTCTGTTTAGCATAATCAACTATAGCTTCTTTCGTAAATGGTAGTAGCGGCCTTATGATCGTTTTTGTTTGTTTAGGAATACCTGTTAAACCCTCTAAACCTGCACCTCTAGTTAAATTAAATAAAAATGTCTCCAAATTATCGTTCGCATGGTGTGCTGTTGCAATATAATCTAAATCATTTTCTTTAATTAGTTCATGAAACCATGTATATCGTAAATTTCTAGCTGCTAATTGAATAGATTCTTTACTTTGCTTTGCATATAATGAAGTATTAAATGTTGTACTGTATACCTTGCAGTTTAGATTCTTTCCGTAATTGTATACATGCTCTTCGTCTAAATCACTTTCATCTCCTCTTAACTTAAAATTACAATGTGCCAATGAGATTTTATATCCCATTTTGTGAAATAAATGTGTCAATACGACGCTGTCAACTCCACCTGATATAGCTACTAAAATCTTTTTATTGACTAATAACGGAAACTGTTCTTCAATATGTTTTCTAAACGCAATTAACATGAACTTCTAGATGTTGAGTTTTAGCCATTCAATAACATCATTCATCATTTTTTCTTTACATAAATCATTGTGTAATTCATGATAGCCTTTATCATATAAAATTAAATCTGCTTTTTCTGTTCTATCGCTAAACGCTTGGGTGCCTTTATAATCAATTAATTGGTCATCTGTTCCATGTAGTAACAGCATAGGTATTGATAAACTGGAAGCATTAGAAATAGCCCACTCTCCTTTTTCCATAAAAACTAAGGAAAAATTTGGACTAACTTTACTGTGTACTAACTTATCATTACTATATTTTTTAACCTCTTCTTTGTCTCTTGAAATGAAACTATGATCAATTTCATTTCCTAAAGTAATAGAAGGTGCTATATTTTTTATAATATTTCCTAAAAAAAGCTTCCATTTTGGTGGTTGAAAGGCTAATCTTAAAAATGGACTTGTTGCAATTACTCCTTTCAAATTATTACCTTTACTTAAGCTATAATTAATTACAGCGTTTCCTCCCATAGAATGCCCATATAGGAAAATAGGTTTTTCAGTACCTAAGAGTTCTTTTGCTTTACCTATAGCTAAATTGATACTTTTTAATACGTGCTCGTAACCTGGGTTATGGCCTCTTTTTCCTGTTGTTCTTCCGTGCCCAAAATGATCAAAGGCAATCACATCAAAATTATTTTCTATTAATCTTTTTATTGGATACTCAAAACGCCCTAAATGCTCACCTAAACCATGTACTATAAGCACTATCCCTTTGGACTGTTGCGCATTCCAATATTGACCAAAAAAATCAGTTTTATGATATTTAAATGTAAACGTATGCTTTGACATGTGTCTTTAGTTAAGAATTCTTCTGTAATTTATACAAATTATGTATTAGTTAATACATATTTCATTGCTTTAGCTTTCAATAAACATTCTTCATATTCTTTTTCAGGTATAGATTTTGCTGTAATCGCTCCTCCTACAGAGTAAGATATGTATTTTTGTGTTTGATTGTACAAAATACTTCGTATTACCACATTGAAATCAAAATCTCCATCAGGTGTAAAATACCCTACAGCTCCAGAATATAATCCTCTTTTTGTATTCTCTAAATTTTCAATAATTTTCATTGCTGAAATCTTAGGAGCTCCTGTCATACTTCCCATTGGAAATGTATCTCTAATAACATCAACAGGATGTATATCTTCTTTTATCTCAGAAACTACTGTTGAGATTAATTGATGAACTTGTTCAAAAGGATAAACTTTACAGAGTTCTTCTACTCGTACAGTTCCTTTTTTTGCTGTTCTGGATAAATCGTTACGAACTAAATCAACAATCATAATATTCTCCGATCGCTCCTTCTCATCTCTAGCTAAATCATAAGCTGTTTTATCGTCTTCAACTTTATCTACATAACGCTTAGCTGTTCCTTTGATAGGTTGTGATATAATCTTCGTTCCTTCTTTTCTAATATACCTTTCTGGTGATGCTGACAATAAATATAAATCATCATTCTTGAAAAAGGTTGCAAAAGGGGGTTTAGATATTTTATTTAAATGTGTGTAGGTTGCATATGGATTAATCTCAGCATTTTCAGCATAAAATTCTTGACAGAAATTTGCCTCATAAATGTCTCCTCTATGAATATGGTTTATAACTTGTGTTACTTTACGATGATATTCATCTTTATGTGTACGTAGTTTTATTCTAACTGTAGCACTTTTAGCTACGCGAATTGTATTTAAATTAAAATTGATAATGTCTTCAAAGTCATCTTCAATTTCATCATCTACTACTCTTAAATATAAAAACTGTACTTCATTGTCTTTTATGAAGATTATTTTTTGCGGTTGAAAAAAATACATTTCTGGAAATAATAACCCATCAAAATTTTGAGATTTTAAGTGCTCAGTGTCGTTTTTTAAGTCGTAAGACAGGTACCCAAATAAATAATCTTTTGTATACGATTGGTACTCTTTTAATGATTCAAAAGCGTTAAATGAGTCTGTTTTTATAGATGTAAATTCCTCTACTGCTAATACACAATCGAAGCTAGAATATGTTTGTTCATATTCATTACTATCCAAATGAACAATTGTTTCGTATTGTTGCCCCCAGGCTAATAAATGGTTTTTAACTTTCTCTATATCTTCTACGAAGAAAGTTCTTTTTGTACGTAAAGACATTAAGCAAAAATAAAAAAATGAATGTAACTATTAAGTTGACATTCACTTTATATTTTTAGATTTTAATCTTTCTTATTAATTGTTAAGCTTCTATTAGATTGTTGTTTTTTGCAAAAGATTCTAATTCTTCTTCTTTATATGTATGTATTTTTTTAGATATACTTTTTAAATATGCTTTAATTTCTTCTGGTTGAATTGCTTGAATGTTCTCTTTCTCATTTAAATTTGGAAAAGAAGTTATAAAGTAGTGTTGAATGTGTGCTATAAACTTAATTAAATCATTACAATATACGGATGGATTATTAAATCCTTTTGCTTTGCTGTATCTATTCACTAATCTTCCTCCTCTGCAAATTTCCTGTAAAGGACATTCTTGGCACTGCCTACTTAACTTTTTACTAAAGTTATTAAAATATAGTTTGCCTAAAGAGGTTTTTTCTATGGCATCTAATTCATCTTTTGCTATGTTAAGTCCTGTTTTAGTAAACCCCTGTCCACATGCTTTCAAGGAATCTACAGCCTCAATTTCGCCATTAGTTTCAACGACTAAAACCGTTACTTCATTTTTATGGTTTTCTTCTATACGTAATAAACTGTTTAACAACCCAATAAACATTGGGATTTTATACTTCTCAGGATCGTCTATCCAAATATCAAAAAGTTTGATTAACCAATCGGCCATCTCTGTTTTATTCTTATCAAACGGGTAACTATCGTGTGTATAATCAGGGATTAGAAAATTCACATAACTAGCTTTCATTTTTTTAAAACTATTATATGTTTCTATTGGATCTTCTTTTGTATTAATTACACAAGCTATGTCTGCAAAATCCATTTTTTGCTTTAATAATTGAACTCCTTTAAAAACATCTTTATAGCTTCCATTACCTTTATGATCTACTCGAAACATATCATGTGCCTTTTCAGTTCCGTCTACACTAACACTTGGTGCTATATTGAACTCGTTAAAAATTGAAATCCATTCGTTGTCTAAAAGCACTCCATTTGTTTGTATATCATATGAAAAGGTGACTTCTTTTAATTCTTTTTGAAGATGATTCACTTTGTCTATAAATCCTCTAAAAAACTCTTTTGGAGCTAACAAAGGCTCCCCACCATGAAACAAAAAAGAAAACTCTTTCTTGTTGTATTTCTTTATATATCGCTTAGTTTTTTCAAGAATATGATCTACAGTATCTGCAGTCATAAATTTAGGTTGCCTTTTAAAAGTAGTGTCTCCTAAATTGTACATAAAACAATACGAACAATTTAAATTACACCTGCTTGCCACTTTTAAAACTAAAGAATTGAAATCCATGGTATTTGTTTTATGAAGTTAAAACAAGGAAGCAATTGAATAAAACTAAATCAGTTAGTTGCTTCCTTGTCTATTTGAAAGTTATTTATCCACTAACATGGTTGTCTTTAACAGCTTTTGCTAAACACATTTGGTAAGTGTCAGACCACACCATTCCTATCGGACATTTTCTTCCACCTCCGCTAGTAGGATAATAAATTTTATCATTATCACTAGGAACACCTTGAATCCCTCCTCTAATACTTTGTAATTCTTCAGTTTTTAAATTTGAGAACTTCTCTAATCCTTTAGATAAAAAAAATGCTTTTTTCATTGTAATACGATTTAATTGATTGCCTACTCTAAAATTAATTATAGCTAATTATACATTTATATTTTCGGCTTCCTATGAATATATAAATAGGATAATCTGCACTGGTTTTAAGATTATCTTACTTATAAAAATTTACCAGAATTTCTATAAGCTTGTGTAGCATTTGCGCAATAGTTTTGCTTCTCAAACTTATACATAAAGAACTTCAAATCAATTAAATGCTAGGGATACAAAAAGGGGGACAAAGCTAAATCGCTTTAAAAACCAATACTTTACATAGACTTTTTCCTTAAATTAAAAATTTCGCAAATATTTAGGTAGTGATAAATCAATTGAAATACTCATTTTTTTTCGTACCCTTTGTTTTGCTTTTTTTACACTACTTTCAGCTATAAAAAGCATATTAGATATTTCTCTTTGAGTAAACCCAATTTTGATCAAAATCAATAATTTAATTTCGGACTTCGTTAGATTAGGATGCTCTTTATTTAAATTCAACAAGAAATTAGGATTTATATCTTCAAATTTATTTTTGAAGTTATTCCAAGCATCTTCGTTAGTTATGTTTGACTCTAATAATTTGAAAATACTTAATACGTCTGTTTTACTTAAACTCTTATTATTGATTTCAGCTATTTTACTTTGAAGTTTTGTATTCTCTCCTTCAAGAATTAATTTATCTTGTTTATACCTTTCGATATTAGCACTATTCCTTTTAAGTATTACAGCTGTAGAATAGGTAAAGATTATAAACTCGATAGTCGTTGCTATTTTAAAAAATAGTTTTCCTGAAATATCAGATGTAAAATAAACTTTTAGTATTCCTATAAGTACTGCTATAATAATAAAAAACATTGCAGAGATATAATATTTCACTGCAGTACGTTTATTAATAGCAGCTATTAAAATCATAGAAATCATTAGGACTACCCACCCGAACCCTAACGAATATTCAACAATATGTATCTTTCCTGTAGCTGTTTTACAATAAAAAATTTGATATATAAAAATGATTAAGACAACTACAATTAAATAGTTTTTAAAGAATGAATAGAATTTGGGAGCTGATGTTTTTATCTCTAAGAATAACGCGCTGAAAAATAACAAACATATAATCATGCACTTAAACAATGCAAAAATTATGTGCTCAACTATGTAAGTAGGCAAACCGATACCGTACATATATCCATCGAAACTAATGTAAAAGAGAACTGTAAATACAATGTACATTATGTAAAATATGTATACTTTTCTTTTAAAAGTTCTCCAATAAAAAATATTGATTAAAAGAATAATAAAAAGCACACTGTAAAAAAAGATGTTTAACGTGTTGTCTGAATTCATTATTTGCACAAAATGATTCAATGTAACTACTGATGGTGTTGCTCGAATCGTTTTTCCTTCACTTTTTGTAAAAAGGACTAACGTTCTACTTTCCTCTGGCGCTATTAATAATTTAAAATTTGGTTTAGAGAAATTAAAGCTTCTATTGTCTTTGTAGTAAATATCCTCCTTATTATTTTGATACAGTTGATTTGTAATCGTGTCAAGTTCATAATATAAATAACTCCAATTTAATCTGTCATTATTTTGTATAACTAGATCTTTTGATTCACTACTTAAATTAGATACTTTTATTTTAATCCATAGGTTTCCTTTTAAGAAAGGAAAATTGATCTTTTCTTTTGATTGAAATGGTATCTGATTAAAATTATGCAAAGAGAATTCATCTTCTACGTCAATAAATGATTGGTACGAAAACTCAACATCTTCAATTTGATCAGTATCTATAGTTGAACAACCTAAAATACTTAAGCATATTAGAATTGTACATATTCGTTTATTTCCCTTGAGAATTTTAACTCTAAGGTTTGATAAAATCGAGGGCATATAATAGTTAACTTTATTTTGTAGCTAAAACTAAAAAAAAATCTCGATACTGTAATTTTTTGATTTAAAACTCTGTTTTCAAACTATCCCAACCAACCTTCTCTATCTAGACTTCTGTATTGGATTGCTTCTGCTATATGATGAGATAATATCTTTTCAGCGCCTTCTAAATCTGCTATTGTTCTACTAACTTTCAAAATTCGATCATAAGCTCTTGCCGATAAATTTAATCGATTCATTGCGTCTTTAAGTAACTGTTTACTCTCCTCATTCATCATACAATATTTTTTGATCTGTCTTACGTTCATTTGAGAATTACTATGAATATTTACCAGTTTTTTAAATCGTTCTGATTGCATATATCTAGCTTTAATTACTCTTTTTCTAATTGCTTTACTTGATTCTTCTTGTGTCTCTTCACTTAATTTATCGAACGGAACAGGATTTACTTCAATATGAATATCTATACGATCTAGTAACGGTCCTGATATTTTCCCCATGTATCGTTGCATTTCTGACGGAGAAGAAAAAGCAGGGCTATTTTCATCATTAAAATACCCTGAAGGACTGGGATTCATACTAGCTACTAACATACAATTCGACGGATATGTAACCGTAAACCTTGCTCTTGAAATAGTAACTTCTCTATCTTCTAAAGGTTGGCGTAGTACTTCTAAAACAGAACGTTTAAATTCTGGTAATTCATCTAAGAATAAAACTCCGTTATGTGCTAATGATATCTCTCCTGGTGTTGGATATTGTCCTCCTCCAATTAATGCAACATCTGATGCTGAATGATGTACCGTTCTGTATGGTCTTTCGTATAACAATCCTTTATGTCCTTTAATTTTACCAGAAACACTATGAATTTTAGTCGTTTCGAGTGCTTCGTGTAATGTCATTGGAGGAAGTATTGTCGATAACCGTTTTGCTAACATTGTTTTACCAGATCCTGGTGGACCAATAAGAATTATATTATGGCCTCCTGCAGCAGCTATTTCCATACATCTTTTCACGGACTCCTGACCTTTAACGTCTGAAAAATCCAACTCAAACATATTCCTTTTCTCCGAAAATTCAACTCTAGTATCTATTACTACTGGTTTTAACGTTTCTTTTTCATTGAAGTGATTGATAACTTGCATAATATTTTCTACTCCAAACACCTGTAGATTATCAACTACTGCTGCTTCTTCGGCGTTTTCTTTAGGAACTATAAAATATTTAAACCCTTCTTCTCTGGCTTTAATAGCTATGGGTAAAGCTCCCTTTACAGGTTGAAGCTTTCCATCTAAGGAAAGTTCTCCCATTATAACATAGTCTTTTATATGCGTTGCTTTCACTTGATCTGAAGCAGCTAAAATTCCCATTGCAATTGTTAAATCGTAAGCAGCACCTTCCTTTCTTATATCAGCAGGTGCCATATTGATAATTATTTTTTTTCCTGGAAGTTTATAACCATTATTTTTTAATGCTGCGGATATTCTATAAGAGCTTTCTCTAATCGCATTATCTGGTAATCCAACTAAATGATAACCTATACCTTTATCTATATTAACTTCAATGGTAATTGTTGTAGCATCAACACCAAATACGGCAGAGCCGTAAACTTTTTCTAGCATGTCTTTTTCTTTTTCAGCTAAATTATAAAATTTATTCGACACGCAATCTTTTTAATTATTGACAAAAAAGTATAAAAAAAGGAACTCCCAATGATCTAATTTCATTAGCAGTTCCTTAACTTATTTTCTAATAAACTTATTGAATATTATACTTCTTGCTCTTTCAACCAAAGCCCATTAATATCCACGTCATCTAACGATGTAAGGAATTTTTTAGTGTCGTCCATATATAAATTAGCATCCAAGTAATGTAATCTTTTATCCTTGATACACTTCTCTAAATATTCTTCTGTTAGAATTGTTTTATCTTTTACATTAGCATCAAAAGCCTTTAATTTTGGTAGTCCGTTGTTTAAATGATCTACCCATGAATGATGAAATCCTGCAAAGAAATCTAAACATGGTACTACGTCATAAAGTGCTTCGGCTATCCCTTTCTTTCTAAGGAAATCTGAAGTAAATGGCATTGATTTAAAATACCTACCAGTCATAACAAAAAGTCTGTAACTACAATCTGGCGCGCCATGATTTGATTCAAGGAATAAATTAAGATAAAATGATGTATAATGTAATTTCACCGTGAGTACTTGATGTTTTTTTACTTCTTCAACAATCCTATCTACAAAACGATGGTCTATGATCTCGTCTAAATCTGCCAAAATAATTATATCATCGTCACTTACAGTCTCTTTTAACACAGAACACATATTTCTTTGTACTGACTCATTAAAAAAAGCATAATTATTACTTAATAGTCCCCAATACCATCGATCAAATTGATCAGCTCTGCAAGTTTCTGGATTATAGTAATCTTTATTTTCTTCTATTTCGCGGAATTTTCCATGCACATCAAATGCTTCGTAATTCACTTTATTGGTGAGTAGCGATTGATCAAAATTATAAGGTTTGTCCTTACCTGTAAAGGTTTTATTCGCTTCTAAAATATACAATTGATCTACCCAATTTGCATTTTCTCTTATTTTAATTTCTGCTACTTTGTTCTCATTAAAAAATGGACAAAATTCAAATACTTTCATGATTTTAATATTTATTTAGTTTATAGTTTGTTGGTTTCAATTCCAATTCAATAGACGATGCATTGTCTTTTTATATTCATCTATCAAATTGATTATCGTGTTTTCTTTAAAGTGTTGGGAAGAGTAATAAAACCTTATTTTCAATTGGTTAGAACTCTCCATTACCGTAATATTTAGTAAATAATTAGATTCGTT
>JAHDDQ010000147.1 GCA_020629275.1 Tenacibaculum sp.
AGTTCTGTTTGAAAATTGTAAGTTCTTCATCCCTACCAAACATAATTGGTTAGTTAAACCACACACTGATGTTTCTTGGTTTAGCTTTACCGACTTCAATAAAGAGTTAATGGTTTATATAAATCGAAAACATTCACCAATGTGTTGGCTAAAAAAACACAACGGTGAACTAGTTAAATTTTTTGTTGTTTGGTGGTAATATATTATTTGTTCTTATACGCCTTTTTAACCAAGCTTTTTACTACTATTCTATGAAATGGTTTTATCAAACTCATATATATTTTCCCTTTCGTATTATTATACTCAACCAATGTTATCGTTTTGATATTATAATCTGATGTATTATCTTTTAAAATTACAGCTCTGAAATTTAAATGACTATCGTCCGCTCCTAAAATTATTTCGTCATTTGAAATAGCGTATATTTTAAAAAAACCGATATATCCACCAATTTCAAATGTCTCTTTAAAATCTGTTGGAACTGAATTCTTCAAGCCAATTATTTTGACCATTCTATTTCTCAGTATGAATAAAAACTTAACCCAACTGGGTGGATTATTAAAAATTAAGTTTGTAATTTCTTTTAATGTATCTTCCTTATTTATGGTTGAAAAAGTATCTGAAAAATCTATTTTTTTTAGAATATCTCTTTCTATATACATTAATGGTGTCTTTTCTTCTTTAACTTTTTTCATTTCATTTTACTTTTAAGTTCAAATAAGTTTTCTAACTGATTTATATTAAGTCTTTCAGGTAGTAGTCTTAAAAAAGTATTTCGTATGTATATGGCTAGTGAATTTTCCCAATGTGAAATTTTTCCAATATACCTACTTTGCTTAACTACATGATGAGCCTTAGTTATCCTACTTTTTTGAAATTTCTTAAATCCAATTTCAATAAATTCCGGGTCTATATATTTAGTTATGGCATAAGCATCTTCTATAGCTTGACATGCTCCTTGTCCCATGTTTGGTGTTGCTGCATGCGCAGCATCTCCTATTAAACAAATATTGCTAGTATACCATTTCTTAATAGGTTTTAAATCTTGTATTTTGGAAGTATGAATAGCACTTTTTTTAGTTTTTGATATAATGTCATTAACTATGGGATTGTATGTTTTAAAATCGTTAATTAAATCCTCTGTAGATATTTTACTTGAACTCTCTTTAATGGTTTTTACTGCATACCAATACACGCTATTATTTCCACATTCAACAAAAGCAAAACGATTTGCTTCACCCCACGCTTCATTCAGTTCATTTCTGTATTTCAGAGGTAAATCGTACTTTAAAATACCTCGCCAACACATTTGATTAGTGCCTCTAATCTTTGATTGTGGAGCTATAGATTTCCTCAATGTTGAATGTATCCCATCTGCGCCTATGGTTAAGCTAGAAGTTATTACCTCTCCATTTGCAAAAATAAACTTACATGTATTCTTCGTTTTTTCTACACTTTCTAACTTATATCCTAGTTTTATGTTTGTTGCTTTCAGGTTATTTAATAATATCTTTTGTAATTCTCCTCTATGTATAGCAATATTTTGTAAATTATATTCGCTCATGAAATAACCTAAATCAATCTTAGATATAGGCTTTAACATTTTGTCTGTAATATTTAAAACGTTTACGGGAATACCAACTGATTTTAGTTCTTTCTCTATTCCCAAGTTTTTATAAATTAACATTGCATTACTTGCTAACAATATACCTGCTCCAACAGGCTTCAACGATTCTGCTTGTTCATATATTGTTACTTTAAATCCTTTTTTCTCTAGAAATAATGCAGTTGTTAACCCTCCTATTCCAGCACCAATTATATCTATATTTTTCATGACAAATATTTATTAGTACAAATGTACTAATAAATATTCAATTAGGACGATTGTACTATATTTTATATGTTTGTTATAATGAGTAAAACGAGACAAAAAATACTAGCTAAATCTTTAAAGTTATTTAATACTAAAGGAGTTGATAACATTTCTTTACGTTCTATATCAACTGAATTAAATATTAGCGTGGGTAATCTGCAATATCACTTTAAGAAACGTGAAGATATAATACATGAATTATATTTTCAATTAGTTAACGCTATGGATAGCGGTATAAAGGCAGGAATACAATCTGATGAAAAATTGAAGGAATTATTTAACCTTACCTACTTAATAACTTCAGAATTTTACAAGTATCGTTTTATTTTTCAAGACTTTAACTCAATCACACACAAACACCCTAAAATTAAAGAGCACTATAAAGAACTAATTAAATACAGGAAACTACAATTTTTATCTTTTACTGATGATCTCGTACGTAATGATTTAATGAGAGCAGAAATTTTACCTAATGAGTACGATAATTTATTTATCAGAATTCAAATTCTAAGTGACTTTTGGATGTCGTCGGCTGCCATACAATCTAAAGACATTAGTAAAACCTTGTTGTTAAGGTATGCAGATATAATTAACGAAACTTTATATCCTTACTTGACTACTCTAGGTACCAAACAATATTTAAGTGCATCTAATTCATTTAAAAACATGGTAAACTAGGATACGTGAATTATTAAAAAACTTTAGGTTTTGCTAATTTATAGATAGCTATATTTTTTGAGGTTTAGTTGTTACCTTAGTTTTAGAAATTCTCTTTCTTGAAGTAATAAAATATACACCTGTTAGTAATACTACTGAAGCTATAACAGACTGTGTTGTTAATCGCTCTTCCAAGAAGTACCATCCAAGAAATAAAGCAATAACTGGGTTTACATAGGCTGAAGTAGCAACTTTTTCTGGTGATACTGTTTTTAATAAATAATTAAAAGCGGTAAAAGCAACTATACCTCCAAGAAAAATAAGTATAGTTAATGCTAGTATTGTTACTGGACTTATATTGGATATTGCTTTCATATTTTCGTTAAACATAAAACTACAAATACACAGTAAAACACTTGCCATAATCATTTGATAACCTGTGCTTACGAAAAAGTTTTTGGGTAAGTTAGCTTTTGAAACAAAGACACTTCCGTAACTCCAGCTTAATACACAGGATAATATCATTAAGATCCCCGTAATAGTTCCCTCTGAAGTTGTGATTTCTTTTTGACTAACCAATAAATACATCCCTAGAACTCCTAGTAAAACTCCAATTATAGATTTCCCTTGCATTCGCTTTCCATCAATTAAACGCATTAAAAACAAAACAAATAAAGGTTGAGTTGAAGCTAATAAAGCAGCAAAACCACTATCTACATATTTTAATGCCCAAACAAATACACCGTTACCATAAACTAAAAATAAAAAACCTGCAATTGACACATTTAATAATTGACGCTTTGTTATCCTTAGTGATAACTTCATTAGTTTCGCTATAATCATTATAAGTATTCCTGCACTTCCAAAACGTATAGACCCTAGTAGCATAGGTGGTATTTCAGTCACTGCTATTTTATTGAGTAAATATGTAGATCCCCAAATAACATAAATTGAGAAAAAAGAAGCAATAATTAGTAGTTTAGACTTTTTCATTGTTTAGTTAATTGTGTTATTTAATAGTATAAATTGTTATATAAAATTAGAAAGACTTTATGTGTTCTATTGAAAAACTTACTAGACTACTTGCTTATCTAATACCCTATATATCATTCATTCTCTATACAAAGTATACTAAAAACAGGTTTGATAGATTTGTTCATATTTTGGTAATACTTCTTCTAAAGAAAACTCCTTAGTATGCGCTTTAGCATTTTGTTTCAGCTCCAGTAATTTTTGTTCGTCCTTTAAAATTGAAATTGCATTTTTGGCCATATCATCAACATCACCTAAATTACTTAAAAAACCTGTTTTACCATGAATATTTACCTCAGGTAATCCACCTGTATTTGATGAAATAACGACTGTATTAGCTGCCATAGCCTCTAATGCTGCTAAACCAAAGCTTTCAGTTTGTGATGGTAACAAAAATATGTCTGAGTAACATAAAATTCGCGCTACTTCGTTACTATTTCCTAAAAATAACACTTTATCTTCTAACCCTAGGTCTTTTACTAATTGCTCAGCTTTAGAACGCTCTGGTCCGTCACCCACCATTAATAACTTTGAAGGAATTTCTTTTTGTACTCTATCAAAAATATTAATTACATCTAATACTCTTTTTACAGGTCTAAAATTACTTACATGTGTTAAAACTCGTTCATCTGGATTAGCTAACGCTATACGCTTGCACTCTTCTTGATGGATGGCATCATATTTTCCACTATCGATGAAATTATAAACTACTTGAATATCTTTTTCTATATTGAATAATCGTAATGTATCCTCTTTCAAACTAGAAGAAACTGCTGTTACTTCATCAGATTTATTAATACTAAACTCTACAGCTGTCTTATAACTTGGATGACTTCCAACTAAAGTTATATCTGTACCATGTAATGTAGTAACTACTTTTATTTTTATTCCTTTGTCTTTAAGCATCTTCTTTGCCATGTAAGCTGCATAAGCATGTGGAATTGCATAATGCACATGTAATACTTCAATTTTATAACGCTCAACTACTTCTACTATTCTTGTAGATAATGCCAGCTCATAAGGCTGGTATTGAAATAAAGGATACTCTTCTAAGGCAACTTCATGAAAGTGTAAATTATGCGATATAAAATCTAATCGAACGGGTTGATTATAGGTAATAAAATGTACTTCATGCCCTTTGTTAGCTAATGCCATTCCTAATTCTGTAGCAACTACTCCACTACCTCCGAATGTTGGGTAGCATACAATACCTATTTTCATAAATTTTATTTTTCTTGGTCGTTTGACGTAAAAATACGTATTTGTTTACGCTGTTTATCATGATTCTATAAAAAAGAAACGCTGTTACGAAAGTAACAGCGTTTAAAATCATATAACGTTTTGATTAATAATCTCCTAAAGTAGCAGGATTCTGGTCTAATGCTAAAGCTAACTGCTCATCATTCGGTGCTTTACCGTGCCAAGCATGTGTGTTCATCATAAAGTCAACTCCGTTACCCATTTCTGTGTATAATAATATACATACTGGTTTTCCTTTCCCTGTTCGGGATTTTGCTTCTGATACTCCTGCTAAAATTGCTTCAATATCATTACCTTCTTTAACTTCTAATACATCCCATCCAAAAGCTTCAAATTTAGCTTTCAAACTTCCCATAGCTAAAACATCATCAGTAGTTCCGTCGATTTGTTTTTCATTAACATCTATTGTTGAAATTAAATTATCAACCTTTTTTGCAGAAGCGTACATTGCTGCTTCCCAAATCTGACCTTCTTGTAATTCTCCATCGCCATGAAGTGTATACACGATTTTAGTATCATTATTTAACTTCTTAGCTTCTGCTGTACCAATTGCTACACTCATACCCTGTCCTAAAGAACCTGACGCTATTCTAACTCCTGGCAAATGTTCATGGGTTGTTGGATGACCTTGTAAGCGAGAATCTAATTTTCTAAATGTTGCTAATTCTTCTACTGCGAAAAAACCACTACGTGATAATACGCTATAAAAAACAGGAGAAATATGTCCGTTAGATAAGAAGAACACATCTTCATTTTTTGCGTCCATGTCGAATTCTGTAGAATATTCCATGATTTCTTGATATAAGCATGAAATAAATTCAGCACATCCTAATGATCCTCCTGGATGACCAGAATTAACCGCATGAACCATTCTTAATATGTCTCTACGAACCTGTTGTGTAAAGTCCTGAAGTTGTTGAGTTGTTGGCATTGTGTTTTGTTTTATGCTCGCAAAAGTAATGGATTATACAAGAAATGCCAATTAAATAATTTAAAAATGAACTCGAATGATTAATTAAATATCTTATTTTAAAATTATTTCAAAATAAGATATAAAGTCTTCTACTTAATGTAGAGTGTTACAAAGTTTATAGCTACTTAAACTACGTTTTCTGCTTCTTCTTTTTAGCTGCTGGAAACAATACATTATTTAAAATCAAACGATAGCCTGGAGAGGTTGGATGCAAATCCAATTCTGTTTTAGGATCTCCTACTCTGTGTTGATAATCTTCTGGATCGTGACCGCCATAAAATGTAAACATTCCTTTACCTTTTGTTCCGTGAATATAACGTGCTTCTCCGTTTGTTTTGTTTTCTCCTAAAATCATTACAGTAGATTTTACTGTTTTACGATCAAAAGAAGTTGTTTGCCCCATAAAGGCTTTTACAATTTGTGTATGATTTTGACACAACATCGTAGGAACCTGATCCCATTTAGCCGAAAAATCTTTCAATATAAAATAATCAGTTTCCTTGTTAATCCTACGCTTACGAGTCATGTCGATAGATGAAAATTCATATGTGGTAGGATTTCGGATCAATTCGAAATCTTTAAAAGCTAATGTTTTATCAAAATCTATTCTCGACTGGTAGTTAGGCTCTGAAGCATCACCATCAAACATTGCTTCACAAATATCAACTCCATCAGCAGATAATGCAATATCAAAACTATCGGTTGCAGAACACATTGCAAACATGAAACCACCGCCAACAACATAATTTCTTATTTTTAAAGCTACAGCTCTTTTGGCTTCAGACACTTTATTATAACCTAATTTAGTGGCTAAGGTTTCTGCATCTTTCTTCTGCTGAATGTACCAAGGGGCAGTTCTAAAAGCTCCATAAAAGCGACCATACTGGCCTGTAAAGTCCTCATGATGTAAATGTAGCCACTCATACATTAACAGCTTGTCTCCTAATACTTCTTCATCATAAACCACATCAAATGGTATTTCAGCATAAGTTAATACCATAGTTACTGCATCATCCCAAGGCAGCTTATCTTTTGGAGAATATACTGCTATTTTTGGCGCTTTTTCTAAGGTTACTGCTTCTTGATTTTTACTCGGTGAAGCTATTTCTTCTAGTATTAATTGAGATTTAGCATCAGATATCACCTGATACGAAACTCCTCGTATCTTACATTCTTTCTCAACCGAACTATTATTCTCTATTAAAAACGCTCCTCCATCGTAATTCAATAACCATTTTGCTTTTAATCCATTTTCTAGTGCATAATATACAATTCCATAAGCTTTTAAATGATTCTTCTGATTTTCATGACTCATAGGCACATAAATAAAAGAGGCCCAGATTGAGTTTGTAAATAATATAAAAAGTAGTGTGTTTATATGCTTTTTCAAAATGTTCTTTAATTAAACTTTTCTAAAATAATTATTTTTTCATTAACAGCTATACTAGAATTCCTATTCAAATAAATTATTCTTCCTGAATATATAGATTCAAACTCCATCATTGTTTTATCTGTTTCTATTTCACAAATTATATCTCCAGGTTTTATTATATCGCCTAATTCATAATTGTAATGAGTAATTTTCGCTTCACTCATATTTTCTGAAAGTTTAGGAAGAAGTATATTTACTGTTTTCCTTTTTTCTGAACTAGTTTCTTCTACAGATAAATCACTTCTCAAATTTACATCATTTGATAAATCAATATCTTCACAAAAACTTTGGTTAGACTCTCCTTTGTTTCTAGCAAATAAATTTTTTAATAAATTCCACATATGCCACAACTAAAATACACAATTACTATAATGTAATTGTGTATTTCTTATCTTTTATAATTTATTTAATATATCTTAAAATGGTACATCATCCATTCCTCCTGCTTCACCATCTGCAGGTCCGAATGCATCTTCCGCAGAAGGTAAACTTTCTGAACCAAATGAATTCATACTTGATTGAAATTCGCTACTGAAACTCTCTTCTAAATCTGAGAATTTTGCTAAATGCCCCGTAAATTTCAAACGAATATTATCTAAACCACCATTACGATGCTTTGCTACAATAAACTCTCCTTGACCTTCACAAGGCGAATGGTCATCATCATCCCATTCTGTCATTCCATAATACTCTGGACGGAAGATAAACGATACGATATCAGCATCTTGCTCAATTGCTCCAGATTCACGTAAATCTGATAATAAAGGTCGTTTACTTCCTCCACGTGTTTCCACGGCACGAGAAAGCTGCGATAGTGCAATTACTGGAATATTCAGTTCTTTTGCTAAAGCTTTAAGGTTACGAGAAATTGTAGAAATTTCTTGTTCACGGTTTCCTCCCGATCCTCCTGCAGTCATTAACTGTAAATAATCAATAATTAAAATTCTAACTCCATGCTGAGATACCAAACGACGTGCTTTTGCTCGTAAATCGAAAATAGACAATGCTGGAGTATCATCAATAAAAATCGGCGCATCAGATAGTTTTTTAACCTTCACATTCAATTGCTCCCATTCGTGTGGCTCTAAATTACCTTTACGCAACTTTTCAGAAGTTAGCCCTGTTTCAGAAGAAATCATACGTGTAATCAACTGAACGGATGACATTTCCAGTGAAAACAAAGCAACAGGTTCATTAAAATCTATTGCCATGTTCTTTGCCATGGATATAACGAAAGCCGTTTTACCCATACCAGGACGTGCAGCAATAATAATTAAATCAGAGGGCTGCCAACCAGAAGTTAATGCATCAAGTTTAGTAAAACCTGTAGCTAAACCACTCATTCCTTCTTTGTTAGAAATCTCTTGAATCTTATTGATTGCCTGCTGTACTAAACTTTCAGCAACTTCTGCCCCTTTCTTAAGGTTACCTTGTGTTACTTCAAATAATTTTCCTTCTGCATCATCAAGCAAATCAAAAACATCTGTAGTTTCGTCATATGCATTCTCTATTATTTCTGAAGAAATGGAAATTAATCTACGTTGAATATATTTCTGAAGAATAATCCTAGAATGGAATTCAATATGTGCAGATGAAGCTACTTTTTGCGTTAATCCGATGATATAAAAATCACCACCAGCGATATCTAATTTAGCGTCTTTTCTTAACTGATTAGAAACAGTTAGTAAATCTATAGGTTCGGAGTTTTGGAAAAGCGCATAAATAGCAGCATAAATTTCCTGATGTCTTTTATCGTAAAAAGCCTCTGGGTGTAAGATATCGATTACATCATCAATTCCTTTCTTATCGGTCATCATAGCCCCTAAAACTGCCTCTTCTAAATCAATAGCCTGAGGTGGTAGCTTCCCTTTCTCTAAATTTATGATGCGAGATTTGTCAATCTTCGTACCTCTTAAACCTTTCGTTTTTTCCATGACGACAAAAGTAATTTTTTAGGTTGACATTCATTATAACGACTCCTGTTTTTCTTTTTTAACAAAAAATGTAAACAAAATTGTTACTAAGTTGTTGATAACGTTCAATGTTTATTATTTTTGAAAGAATGAAGCTTCATAAAAAACATGTAATACTTGCTATTTTATTACCTATTCAGGTTATAATTATTCAATACCTAAGCCATAAACCTTCATTTATTGAGTACTATTATTCTAACGGAATTTACCCTTATATTTCAAAATTTTTACGTTTTGTATTAGGATGGATTCCTTTTTCCTTTGGAGATGTATTGGGACTTTTCTTAATAGGTATGTTTTGCTATCAAATATACCTACTTTTTAAACATCGATTTAAAACAATTATTGCAAAAACCGTTCAATTAATTGCTTTTTTGTCAGTTCTTTATTTTTGCTTTTATATTTTTTGGGGGTTAAATTACTTTCGAGCTCCACTTTCTGAAAATTTAAATTTAAAGCAATCCAAATACACAACAGAGCAATTAGAAAATACTACAAGAAAAATTATAAGTAGACTTAACCGCATACATTAT
>JAHDDQ010000148.1 GCA_020629275.1 Tenacibaculum sp.
TAATTTAATATTCATATTAATTAATCTATTAACCTGATTCTATTCTTTTTTATCTTTGATAATAGTGCATAAACAGAAACACGGCTAATATCGTTATTTCCTGTGACTTGATATCGCTTTTTAGGATCATCGGTGTTAATGTGAAGATAAAATATGCTGAATAGCATTTGAACTTCAGTAAATAATCGTAAAGTGTACTTTAAACTCTCGTTTACCTTTCCAATACTATTTATAAAATATTTTTTCACATAACTTCTCCTTCTCGAAACAAAAACAGAGAATTTCTCTAACATTGACGACAAACAAGTAGTATTGTAATAAAAATTGAGTTTTTTTAATTCAAGAAAGTTAGATTCACTAAAGAGTCGAACTCTTTGCCAATTCATTTTTAAAATTTCTATCAACATAGAAAATATTAATTTTAATTCATACCTAATAATCATACGTATCGTATCATTTTGTTTAGATTAACATTGAGTCAATCGATTTTCATTTTTGGTAGTAGTTAGGTATTAATTTTCTTGTTTTCAAAGTGATTATCCCCCGATATCATTTTGAATAAGAAATTTCGTGCAAGGTACTAAAATTACTTCTTTTAACAAATTTTTATGAAAATTTCAGGTTTTAGCTCATACCACGCTCTTTCTTAATATCTTCATATGCTTTTTGAATATTCTGAAATTTTTCTTTTGCTATTTCTTTATGCTCATCACCTATGCCTTGTAATCGATCTGGATGATACTTTTTCGCCATCCTTCTGTAAGCTTTTTTTACTTCTTCATCTGAAACCTTGGTAGAGATTTCAAGTATTTTATATGCTCCATTAATTTCGTTAAAAAACATGGCTTTAATTGAAGTATAATCATTCGGATTCACATATAAATAGCCTGCTATTTTACGAATCACCTGTTCTTCCGATGATGTTACTAAACCATCTGATTTAGCTATTCCAAATAAAAAATGAATTAATTGTAATCTTGAAGAATGAGGCATATATTGCCTTATCTGCAAGCAAACTTGACGTGTAGAGATTTCTTTTTTTATTATTCCGCTAAATAGTTTAAATGCGTGATTTGCTCTTTCTTTGCCATAGAGATTAACAAAATGTAGTCTTACATAATCCAATTCTCGTTGATCAACTTTCCCGTCAGACTTTATAACTACTGAAGCTAAAATTAGTAAACTTATTTCAAAATCACCTGGTTTGGTACTTACTCTTGCTCTTTTTTGATGTTGAGTCTGTTTTTCATATTCTTGTTGTTCTCTTGTAAAATCCTGAATACTTACACCATCAATTATACTCCCTAATGCATATCCTATTATCGCTCCTATTGGACCTCCCATAGTAAATCCAACACCAGCACCTAGCCATTTTGCAAATTTTCCCATTTCTATATTCTTGAATTTCAAATATAATGAGATTATAAGTATCTTTGTAATCTAAAAAATTTAATTATATGTATCCAGAAGAGTTAGTAAAACCAATGCGTAATCAATTAATAGACGCTGGTTTTGAAGCATTATATACCGCTGAAGATGTTGATACTGCTTTAGCAAAAGAAGGAACCACGTTGGTTATGGTAAATTCTGTTTGTGGATGTGCCGCTGGTACAGCCAGACCTGGAGCTATTGCTTCAGTTCAAACTGATAAAAAACCTGAGCATTTAACTACAGTATTTGCTGGTGTAGAAAAAGAATCAACTGCGAAAGCACGTGAATATATGATTCCTTTTCCTCCTTCTTCTCCTGCCATCGCCTTATTTAAAGACGGAAAGTTAGTTCATATGTTAGAAAGACATCATATTGAAGGTCGTTCTGCAGAGATGATTGCTGAAAATTTATCTCAAGCATATGAGGAATATTGCTAAGCACATAGCAGCATAAAATTTTATAAGTCCACTTTATCGGTGGACTTTTTTTTATGCTTATTTTTAACCTTTATTTTCCTCTTTTGAAAAAACAAAATCATATTATTATATTCAGACTCTCAGCAATGGGTGATGTTGCTATGGCAATACCCGTCCTTAGAGCATTAATTCAGCAAAATCCAAACATTACAATCACCTTTGTTTCAAAACCATTTTTAAAGCCGCTCTTTGACAATATTGATCGTGTAACTTTTTTTTCTGCTGATGTAAGTAATAAACACAAAGGTTTTTTAGGTTTATTTAGGTTGTATAAGGACTTAAAAAAATTAAATCCTACCCATTTTGCAGACATTCATAATGTACTACGATCGAAGTTAGTGCGGTTTTTCTTCTCTATCTTCTCAAAAGTCAGTATAGCCACAATTGATAAAGGTAGATCGGAAAAAAAAGCATTGACTCGAAAAAAAGATAAAATTTTTAATCAATTAAAAACATCTCATCAACGTTATGCAGATGTTTTTTCTGAACTTGGTTTTACCATAGACTTAAAGAAAATTAATGTACTAGAAAAAGAAAAATTAAACTCGACTAATCTATTGTTAACTGGCGAGAAGAAAAATACGTGGATTGGTATAGCTCCTTTTGCTGCTTTCAAATCGAAAACATACCCGATAGATTTATTAGAGAAAGTTATTCACGCTTTAACTAAAAAAGGATATCATATCTTTCTTTTTGGAGGAAAAGAAGATATTATTACTTTAGAAAAAATTCAAAATACATCTTTAAATACAATTTCAGTTGCAGGAAAATTAGGTGGTTTGAAAAATGAAATTAATTTAATTTCAAATTTAGACCTTATGCTATCTATGGATAGTGGAAATGCACATTTTGCTGCCATGCAACACATTAAAACAGTTACTATTTGGGGGAACACACATCCTTATGCTGGGTTTGCTCCTTTTAATCAACCCAAAGGTTTTCAAATTTTACCTGATTTAGAAAAATACCCACTATTACCTTGTTCTATTTATGGAAACAGGACCTTAGAAGGTTACGAAGATGTTATGGAAAGTATTACTCCAAAAGAAATAGTAGAGACTATTGTCGGAATCATAGAAAAATAAAAAAGACATCGTTTTAAACGATGTCTTTTTTATTTTTATCACTTTATAGTTTATTAATCTACTAAAGGTGGTATTCTTAACACTTGACCTGGATAAATTTTATCTGGATGTTGTAACATTGGTTTGTTAGCTTCGAAAATAACTGGATATTTCATTGCATCTCCGTAAAACTCTTTCGCTATTTTTCCTAAAGTATCTCCACTTTGCACCGTATGGAATTGTGCCATTTCCTCTTCAGCTACT
This sequence comes from Tenacibaculum sp., assembly GCA_020629275.1. Lineage (GTDB taxonomy): Bacteria > Bacteroidota > Bacteroidia > Flavobacteriales > Flavobacteriaceae > Polaribacter. The sequence goes on from JAHDDQ010000148.1 coordinate 3,236, forward strand.
TCCTCTACTTCAGCCACAGTCATGTTATCATCAACAGTTGCAATACCTTCAGTATTACCTACTACTAATACTACTTTTTCTTTAGTTGCTAAATCAGCAGCCTCTCCAAAAACAGTTGCTTTATCATCTTCTACATTAATTTCTAAATCAGCAACTGATAATTCTAACGCATGAACAGCGTCAACTAATTTCCCAGCTTTCTCTGTAGCTTCTTCTTCTGTAGTTTTACCAATTCCAAACACCTTTGCTCCGGCATTTTTAATAAATGAAAATAAACCCATTTCTTTTAATTTTTTGTTATTAATAATTGTTTTTCGTTGAAGCAATATACAAATTTAATACCAAAAATTTTCTAACTTTCTTCTTCGAAAGAATTCCATCCTTGTGCTTTAAGTTTAATTTGCTGATTAGCACGCGTTACTAAATTCATTCCTTCATTTTTATCGGTAATATGACCTATTACGGTTAAATTAGGATTTCCTTTTATTTTATCAAAATCATTTATTGAAATAGTAAATAATAATTCGTAATCTTCTCCTCCGCTTAATGCAACCATGGTAGAATCAATATTAAACTCCTCACAAGTAGATACGACTTGAGGATCTAATGGAAGCTTGTCTTCATAAAGATTACAACCTGTGTTACTTTGCGTACAAATATGCATTAGTTCTGAAGACAATCCATCTGATACATCAATCATAGATGTAGGCTGTACTTCTAAGTCCTTCAAAAGTCTATGGATATCTTTCCTAGCTTCAGGTTTTAATTGTCTTTCAATTAGGTATGAATATGCCTCTAAATCAGGCTGACTTTGTGGATTAACTTTGAATACTTCTTTCTCTCTTTCCAAAACTTGCAGCCCTAAATAAGCAGCACCAACATCTCCTGTTAAAACTATTAGATCCGTTGGTTTAGCACCATCTCTATACGCTAAACTCTCTTTTGCTGCTGAACCAATAGCAGTTACTGATATTAATAATCCTGTAGTAGACGATGTTGTATCTCCACCTATTAAATCTACCTTGTATGTATCACAAGCTAATTGAATTCCTGCATATAATTCTTCTAAAGCTTCCAGAGGAAAACGGTTAGAAACAGCTATCGAAACTGTAACTTGTTTTGCTGTTGCATTCATTGCATATACATCAGATAAATTGACCATAATTGCCTTGTATCCTAGATGTTTCAGAGGCACATAACTTAAATCGAAATGTACTCCTTCAATAAGTAAATCTGTACTAACTACAATTTCATCTTTTTTTTCTGAAATTACAGCACAATCGTCACCAACTCCTTTTGATGTAGACTCATTATATATTTTGAAATGTTCAGTTAGGTGATTTATCAAACCAAATTCACCCAATTCCGCTAAGGAAGTTCTCTGTTTATTTTTATCTTCTAACATACGGCAAAGATAAATGTTGTGTTAAGAATTTAACAGAAATAATCTGATTTTGATTGTATTAATTTATATTTTTGATTTTATGAGAAAAATTACCCCTTCAATAGTTCTATTCTTGCTTAGTTTTGGCTTGTTTTCACAAACTCCATGTAATAGCAGCGGTTTTGCTGGAAGTTATCCATGTAAAAATTACGATTTAATGTCTGTTTTAGACACTAACACACTTTCTGGATCATCATCTGCCGAAGGTAGTGATGTTTGGGGCTGGACAGATCCAACTACTGGTAAAGAATATGCTATCTCTGCGATGACGAATAGTACCGCATTTGTAGATGTTAGTGATCCCATAAATCCAATATTCTTAGGAAGATTAAACACCAATTCAAGTACAAGTTTTTGGAGAGATGTAAAAGTGTACAATAATTTCGCATTCATCGTCGCTGACAGAGTTGGATCGCATGGTATGCAAGTTTTTGACCTAAAAAAGCTTAGAAATGTTACTTCACCGCCAGTTAATTTTACTGCCGATCAAATTTTTACTGGAGTAACTAGTTGTCATAATATTGTTATTAACGAAACTTCAAACTTTGCTTACCTTGTTGGATGTAACACATTTAGTGGTGGACCTGTATTCGTAGATATTTCAGATCCTATGAATCCCCAAGGAGTTGGTGGTTATTCAGCAAGTGGATACACACATGATGCACAAGTTATTACATACAATGGACCTGACACGGCACATACTGGCAAAGAAATTTTATTAGCAAGCAATGGTAATGATGGAGGATCTAATAATATTGTAATCGTAGACGTGACAGATAAAAGTGATCCAAAATTTATTTCAGAAATATCATATGCAAATGCTCATTATGCTCATCAGGGTTGGTTTACAGAAGACCAAAGATATTTCATATTAGGAGATGAGTTAGATGAACAGAGATCGGGAACAAATACAAGAACGTTAATTTTCGATTTATTTGACTTAGATAATCCTGTATTTTCTGCAACCCATTTAGGTGCTACTAGTGCAATAGATCATAATGGATATGTAAAAGGGAATGAATATCTTATGGCTAATTACAGAGCTGGAATGCGTGTTTTCGACATAACGAATATTAGTAGTACGACAAACCCAATGACTGAAACAGGTTACTTTGATACATATCCTTCAAACAATGGAACTGCAACCAATGGTGCTTGGAGTATTTATCCTTATTTTCCTAGTGGAAATATTCTCATAAACGATATAGAGCGTGGTTTGTTTGTTGTTAGGAAAAGTGGAACCTTATCTACTGGTGAAACTAATGTTTTTCAACAATCGAAATTTAAGATATTTCCTAATCCAGCTAATACAAATCCTAAGATACTTTCGACAAATTCACCAATACAATCGGTTAGTGTATTTAACATTCTAGGTAAAGAAATTTTTAAACAGCATAATATTAATCAAAAGGAATTCGTTATTCCTCTATCTAACAATGCCAAAGGGATATATATTGTTAAGATCAACAATACCATTAGCAAAAAATTAATTATCAAATAAGATATACTTGTCTAATTTTAAGCACTTAGCTATTTTATTATTACTGACCTACGGATGCAGTAAACCAAAACTATCAATCAACGATGGTTCATCTATCTTTTTACAAGAATTAGATTTTTCGTTAACACTCGGTGGAAGTAATAATGATATTGCTGAAGCTATTGCAGCGACCAATGACGGTGGCTATGCAATTGCAGGGTACACAGCTAGTAATGACGGTGATTTCAACATTAAATCAACCAATGATTCTGACTTTCTCATTTTAAAATATAATGCAGATGATGCTTTAGAATGGAAAAAAAACTATGGTGGATCTAATGACGATAGAGCTAATGATATTATTCAAACTAATGATGGTGGGTTTGCTGTTATCGGAATAAGTACAAGTAGTGATGGAGATGTAAGTTCCAACCAAGGTAACTCTGATTTTTGGGTTGTAAAACTAGATCTTAAAGGAAACATTACTTGGCAAAAGTCTTTTGGTTTTTCTGGCAGAGACAAAGGAATCTCAATAATTCAAACTAATGATAGTGGTTTTTTAATAACTGGAGAATTAGATGTTACTGCCTCTGGAGGTATGGGGAATTCACGCTCTTCAAGAAGGCATGCTGGTGGAGATTATTGGGTAATAAAATTAGATATGAATGGCACAAAAGAATGGAGTAAATTCTTCGGCGGAACATTTACCGAAACTCCAAAAGGTGTTGTTCAAACTAACGAAGGAGACTTTATAATTGCTGGGTTTTCAGATAGCGATGATGTAGATATCTCGAATAACATTAATACTTATGATTTTTGGGTTATTAAAATATCACCTACTGGTAAATTAATCTGGGAAAAGAACTTTGGCGGTACAGAAATAGATGAAGCGCATAGCATTACAAAAACCAATGATAATAATTTTGTTATTATCGGCGATACACGCAGTTCAGATACAAATATTTCTTCTAATAATGGTGGAGCTGACTTATGGGTCATTAAAATAAATACTAAGGGTGAATTACTTTGGGAAAAAGCTTTTGGAGGTAGTAATTTTGATGTAGGAAGATCTGTAAGCTTAACTAATGATGGCGGTTTTATAATTGCTGGAAGTTCAAGAAGTTCAAACAACGGCTTTAACAACAAAGGTCAAAACGACGGATGGATTCTGAAGATATCTTCTGAAGGTAACCAACAGTGGCAAAAAAACATTGGTGGAGATCAAATAGATTTATTGCATGATGCCGTTGAAACTCAATCTGGAAAAATTATAGCTGTTGGTGAAAGCTCTAGTAACAATGGTGACTTAACCAATAACAGTGGTTTTTCAGACTTATTAATTATAAAAATCAAATAACTATAATGAAGAAAAATATTCTATTTCTTTTACTTGCTACGATATTAATAACTTCTTGTTCAAAAGAAGAAAATAATGAGAATCCTAATAGTGTAACGCTTAAATTCAGTCATTTTTGGGACGCAACAACAGTAACTAAAGCTGACTTTAACACCATTAAATTCACTAATGAAAATGGTGAAAAAGTTAGTCTTGAAAGGTATCGATATTTATTATCAAATATTTACTTATTGAGTAAGAAAAGTAATAATAGAATTACGCTTGGTGATTATTTGTTGATTGACTTAGGAGAAGAACAAAACTTATCTTCCACTACTCAAAAAGAAATCCCAATCGGAGAATATTCCTTACATTTTACTTTTGGTTTTAAAGATGCGGATAATATAGATGGAGTTTATAATGACTTAAATTCTGCTAATTTTAATGTTCCTGGTATGTTAGGTGGAGGATATCATTACATGCAATTTGATGGTAAGTACACGTCTGGCTCAACTAGTTCAGCTTCAGGATTTAATTATCATGCTATTAGAGCAGTTGATAGAACAGATCCAAGTAACTTAAAGTTTAAAGACACTTCTTTTGATGTTATTCTAGATAATATCAATATAGACCAAAATAATAACACTGTAACAGTGAAAATGAATATTGCTGAATGGTTCAAGAATCCAGAAAAATGGGATTTAAACATTCTTAATCAGAAACTAATGCCTAATTACGATGCTCAGATCTTAATGAATAAAAACGGTAAATCAGTTTTCGGTTTATAAATGAAAAAACAATGGATATACATACTGTTTGTATCAATTTTGGTTTCTTGTTCTTCAGAAGACAGTAACCAGCAGCAAGAATATATTCCAGTTTCTACGTCGTTGAAAATACCCAAGCTATTCAGCGATAAGTTAATCGCACCGATAATACCAACGAAAAATCCATTAACCGAAGAAGGAGTTGCATTAGGCAAAAAATTATTTTTTGATACTATTCTATCTAGAGACAATACACAATCTTGTGCAAGTTGCCACGATCCTAAAAAAGCGTTCACTGATGATTTACCCTTTAGCATAGGTGTAGATGGAAAAAAAGGAAAACGTAACTCAATGCCCCTTTTTAATTTAGCTTGGAATTTTAACGAACGCTTTGCATGGGACGGAAAAGAGTTAAGCTTAGAACGTCAAGCCTTTGAACCTGTATCAAACCCAATAGAATTACATAACGATTGGAAAGAAATTGCTATTAAATTAAACGATAACTCTGAGTACGCTACATTATTCAATCAAGCTTTTGGTATTACTAAAATTGATTCTACATATGTTGTAAAAGCCATAGCACAATTCGAAAGAACATTAATATCTGCTAATTCTAAATTTGACAAGTTTTTACTTGGACAAGTTACTCTTACACCCGAAGAAAGTAATGGGTTTGATGTATTTATGGATGAGGCTAGAGGTGATTGCTTCCATTGCCACGGTAGTAATAACAATCCACTTTGGACCAATAATAAATTCCATAACAATGGATTAGATGCAACATTTACTGATTTAGGTTTAGGCGCCGTTACTGGAGACCCAAAAGATAATGGAAAATTTAGATCTCCTTCACTGAGAAACTTAGCATTTACAGCTCCTTATATGCACGACGGGCGTTTCGCAACCTTACAAGAAGTTATCGATCATTATTCTGAAGGTTTAAAAGATTCTCCTACCATCGATCCGCTAATGAAAAAGATTGATAAAGGTGGTGTTCAATTGAACCCAAAAGACAAAGCAGACTTAAAAGCATTCTTGCTTACATTATCAGATTACGACTTCATTTCAAATCCAGATTTTCAAGAATAATAAGTTTTATCAATCTTGGTATTATAATTAACATTTAAACATTACAAATTAAATAAGAGTTATGTCGTATATTTGCGCTGCAATTTAGATTTAATCTAGTTTTATGATAAAAGTTTCAGATACAGCAAAAAAGAGAGTTATTCAGTTAATGACTGACGATGGTTACGATGCTACTACTGATTATGTGCGTGTAGGCGTTAAAAGTGGTGGATGTTCTGGGCTTTCTTACGATTTAAAATTCGACAATAAACAAGAGGAAAATGACAAGCTTTTTGAAGATAATAATGTAAAAATTATTGTTGACAAG
>JAHDDQ010000149.1 GCA_020629275.1 Tenacibaculum sp.
TCTTAGCACCATAGTAGTTTTTATGTTTGTTTGTTTGGATAACGCAGAGCCTTTCATTAGGCTCTGCTCCAAGTAAAAACTATAAAGATGTTAGACTCTAGTTTTTGTTGGCACTCCCTTGCCCTTATCATACGAGAGTAATTGAGAGGTAAGGTGAGTGTTTTTTTTGGACTTATAGCTTAATTGGGCAAAGCACTGCTGCTTGTTATGCAGTCAGTAAGATGTTGGTTCGATTCCAACTAAGTCCGCTTGTTTTTTTAATTTTTAAATTTTTATTTTTTTAACTAATTTTTTATTTAAGATGAATCGTAATTATGAAAATCCATTTGAAATGGATCGAACGGAAAAGGATGTAGTTTTCTTTACAGAAGGTAATATCCGAACCATGAAATTTAACTGCTCAGATGGTGAGTTTTTGAAACTTGGTAAAAAGAAAGGTGAAGGTATTACAGAAATGAAAATACAAGTCATCAAACACATGGCACTTCCGCCTGGTAAGATGTACCAGACAAAAGAACCAACGGATTGGCATATAATTTTTTATGTTGATGAAGATGGTATTTTGTGCGAGTCATTACTGAAAGGTGAGAGCCGAGATAACTTTTTAGAAACTGTTGGTGAATTGTATGCAAAGAGTAACGGTACTAAAAACTTTACTGATTACACCTTAATCGCAAGGATGAATGACAGACATTCTGCTGAACACAAAAGTGATTATTATGCTGTGACATTTGAGCCTGTTGAGATTGATACTGCAAGCCTTGAGCGAAATAAAAACTTTGCAGCAGATCATTACCAAGACGTTTATTCCAATCGAGTCGTGCTTGAATTTTTAGAACAAAATTCTAGCAATTTCAATACAATGAAAGCAAATGGAACGCTTCACGAAGTTGTCGCAGAAATGAACTACCGATTAGGAATGTATCCAGAAGAAAAGAAAAACCACCTGCTTTCTATGGGTGGTGGAGGTGACGCTGCTATTCTGGAATTAGAAAAATCCATAGAAGCATAATGAAGGATAGAAACCTAAACGGCTTCTTAGAAAATATTGGGGTATCAATTAATTTTGATACCCCAGTTTCAAATACAGAGGAGCTACAACGAACAGAAGAATGGCACTTGCAAAGATTAGGCAAGTTTACGGCTAGCAAGTTCAAGGATATTTCTTTCAAGAAAGATGTTGAATTAAGAGCAGTAAACCCTGATGACCCCAAAAGTGATCCGACCAAAGAACAAAAAATAGAATGGTTGGTGGCAAATGACAAGTCCAAAGAACTACAAGATTTAATAGCAGAAAACTTGCCAGAGATCAAAGCTATATCAAAAACTAGTAAGCCAACAAAGCAAGAAAAGTTGGACTGGTTAAAGGAAAAGGATACTTACCAAGAACTTATTGATATAGCGACCGAACAAGGTAAAGATGTAGAAAAATTATCTTTGCCATACATAGATGAAGTGTACAATAAAACACCAGGAAATAAGCCTAGTGATTTGCAGTTGGCACAAAAATTGAAATTGTCTATAATAGATGAATTGTATTTTTCTACTCCACCAACAGAAGTTATAATTGGTGGACCTACTAGAGGACTTGAAACGTACATCTATGAAAATGCTAGCGAGTTAACGACTGGTATTTATAGAGAATCAGACAGCAAGTCTATACGATGGGGGCGTGAAAATGAACCTAAAGCACTAGAGGCATATAAGAAGTTGTACCCAGAGCACGATGTTCAAGAAACAGGATTCCAAACTACAGATAAATTAGGAGTTGTTTCCCATTGGATAGGAGCTTCTCCCGATGGACTTGTTAATGATGACGGTGCACTAGAAATAAAAAGTCCTTACAATAGCGCAATTCACCTTGAAACGATTTATAAGAATGAGGTTCCGAAAAACAATTTAGACCAGTGCCAGTGTGTATTACTTGTTACTGATCGAGATTGGATAGACTTTATCTCTTATGATCCGAGACAAAAGAACCCCGATTTACAGCTTTTTGTAAAAAGAGTGTATCGTGATGAAGAATGGATTTCAAGATTCATTAAAGACGATGCAAGTAAAATCGAAAGAGCAATAAATGAACTAAAATTAGTATTAGACTCTCTAGGTTATGACTATAGTCATATCGAGCAATGTGCTGATTAAATTGTAAATGTCAAGATAAATCTGTATTTTTGCTATAATCCTGTTTTAATCACAGGGTTATGGCTACAGATAAAAATAAAACAGCAATAGGGGTTGCTAAAATATTGGAATACATCCTAAAGATGCCATTTCCTGATGCCCCTATTAGCTGACAAATTAAGCCCCTATCTTTTTTGTTTGCTGGGGCATCCTTTTCCTTACTTTTTTGGATAATGCAATATAAATCCGATTTTACAGTAAAAGATGGTATAGCCTATATTAAAGGCTCTAGGAAAGTAAATGGTCAGCATTTAGTTTTCTTGATTGATGAATGCAATATAGATTTAGTTTGTACAAGAAAATGGCAAATTTCAAAGAAGCTATATGTGTCCTCAACCATTAAAGGCAAAACGGTTTACCTGCATCACTTAATCCTTCCACTTTCAAAGAAGGACAAACAAAATAAATTATCTATAGACCATAAGGATAGAAACCCCTTGAATAACACTATATGTAATTTACGCAAAGCCACCGCATCTGAACAAAATAGAAACAGAAACAGCTATGGTAATGTGAAATTTAGAGGTGTTTTCTTGCAAAAAAACGGCAAGTATCGTGCAAGTATTTATCATGAAGGCAAGTCTAAATCAATAGGTATATTTAATAGTGCTATCCAAGCAGCAAAGGCGTACAATGCCAAGGCTTTGCAGCTTTATAAAAACCCATTTATTAATAAAATCGATACACTAACACTTTTCTAATGGAGCTAATGATTTCCATATTGTTTTCTTTCATAGTATTTTATTTGTTTTTCAAAGTGCATTGATGACAATGAAACTGACTTTTGCAATATTATAAATGGAAATACGGGGTGTGATACAAACGATGCGAGAAACGATATTTTGCAATCAGAGTTATCTGTTGACCATCAAGAAGAAATATACCCAGACGAAGAAGAATCTGTGTTTTATGAAATTCACAATTATACTCAAGAGCCAGAAATAAAATCTAACAATATAATTGACTGGGGAGATGTCACATACCAATAACTTCAATTACTGCGTTCTTTTTTTTATTGTACTTTTTTCTTGTTCTGTCCCAAAAGAAAAAGAAGCAGAAATATACGCCTACCCTATAGATGTCCCAGTATATCCAAATAATGTAAATTATCGAGAACAGTTTATAGTTTTGACAAACAAGGCAAACCCTAATGATTGGTTTGATGAAATTCACAGCAATATAGAGAACGGCAACATTTCAATAGAATCTATTCAAGACTCCTCAAAACACATTTCTTTTGTAAATATATCTGACTTGGAAAAATTGTCGAAAGGACAAAGGTATTGTAATGAAAAAGCAATATCTGTTTGGACAATATCAAGTGAAGATTCGATTCCTACTATACCAAAACTCGACAGCATACCTAGGTCATTTTTTGGTTTTTATGGGAAGCACTATAATGCAAGGATAAAGATCAAAAAACCATTATTTACAAATTAATATATATTTATTTGTAAATAACTTTGTAATTACGAAATTAAAGTTTTATATTTGTACTAACAAATTAACAATTTAAACTTTAATTATGAAAATCAATTTGGTTAAGAATCAAAAAATAGAGGAAGTATTACAAAACGTTAATGGCAAAAGAAAAAGATCAGTTTCTATTGAAGAATTAATAGCTGCTTCAAAAAAAGCTAATGATTTCTTGTCATCTAATAAAATACCAAAAAAAACACAGAAAGGAACAAAAGTTAGCAATGACTGCTTCCTTCCTAATTCGTATAAAAACAGAGCTGAATTTGTTTGTTTTACAATTGAAAAAGGCTCTGGTGATAACTGGTTTTTAGTTGACCTGCACATAAACTATGCTTCTAAATCTTCTTATGGAATTGGCAAAGAATTAAACATAAGATTAGTAAAAGAAGCACAAATTCATTTAAAAAACAGGCTTTTTTCGGAAGCTATTGATAACTTTTGATTATGTCCAAAGGTTTAAAGTGGTTATACCTAGCTCCTGATTCAGAAGCTAGGTATTATAATAAACTAACAAACTTATGTAAACACGAGGGTTTGAAATACCATCAAATTTACCAGTCTTATTTTAGGTTAAAACACTATGATGATAAAGGCAGGTTATTCTTACTAAAGTATAAAGGCAAAGAAGATCACTTTATAAAAACTTTTAAATTCCAAGACCAATGATGCTAATAGAGTTTATTGCTCAACACTTATCACCAGAACTGCTCAAATTAAAAGTGGATAAAATACCCTGCTGGATGAGCGAAAACCAATCTTTCTGTATTGTCAAATAAAAAAAGGCGATTTAATACTGACTGATTAAATCGCCTTTTATACTTATTTCAAATCAAACTACAACCATTATCAAACTTTCAATAGCTAGTACTACAATAAAAAAAAGTGTTATAGCTGTCGCAATAATCAGATAATTTCTTTTCTTATAGTAGTTTGCTACTACTTCTAAATTACCATTATCATTGTAAAGTACTTCCGTTGACGATCCCGAAACAGGCAAGTAAGTAAAATATCTAGACAAGATCATTAACAATCCCATGATTGCCTGAGTACCGCTAGACCAATCGATATTATAAATTGTTTCAATATCTGTGACTTCAATAGAAAATCCTAGATAAAACTCTGTAATGGCATTTGCTAAAACACCAATACCTAACCAAAAAGGTAAGGTTTTAAAAATTGATTTTGTTTTCATGATTTTTTTAATTAGTTAACAAATTCTGGTGCCTACAAATCGAACACCTATTTCTTTTTGGCTTGGACAGCAATTGTCTTCTTTTGGGAAGCAATTAAACTGGTCTTTGATCTTATTCCAAACGTATTTATTGAATCGGTCTTTTGATCTTTGTGCAAGTGCTAAATACTTAGCAGCTTGATTTTCTGCATCTTTTAGACTTATGTTTGAATGAGCCGTACCTTCGTTTGTTCCAGATGCTCTCGTACTTCTTACATCTCCTTCATTTTTCATGGTAGATGATGCATGACCAACGTGATACAAGTAATAGCTGAAGTATCTGGCGTACATTTTTTGGAAAAGATCATTTTCTATCAGTATTCTCCAGTTGTCAGACAGGAAAGTTTTATATGATAAATTCGATCCTATATTCTGATCATTATACTCATCTGCCTTAGACTTTGCAGACTTAATATCTTTGCATAATTCATTGAAGCACTCATAACCTAACACCTGATCTATTAACACCTCATCATTTACTAAGTCTAGTATATCGTATTTATCATCAATTTTCCCATAGTCCCCTAGCTTTGGGGCATGTTTTTTAATACACTCAAAGCTAACTATTATGCATCCACAACCACATTTATTACATATTGGATTAATCATCTTCAGTTGTTTTTTCTTCTACACTTTCTGAAGTGCCATCAGGTATATCGCCTGTAGATTCTTTTATAGCTAGCTCTCGTTCTGTTTTTTCAGCATCTAATACAGTTAATACAGATGATGCACTAGTTAAATCTCTTAATTGAGATATGTGTTCATTCCATTCATCTTCACTCCAACGTTCTTGATTGAATATTTTTTCTCTTATTTCATCTCTACCCATGTATTTCGTCACTAATCTTTCAGCATATTCTTTGAATGAAGGTAGATTTAGATTTATCTTAGTAATCACACCTTCTAGTCCATAATTTTCGTTGATAAAGCAATAAAATTGCTCTATAACCGAAGTATACTGCTCTATGCGATGACGTATAAACTCGGTGGCTTTTTCAAGATAGTTTCCTTGTGACTGTAAACCTTTTGAAGCCTGTCCGATTATCCCAAAAAACTCTGGAGCGATTACCCCATGCGCAGACATGGCGGACATTCGGGACTCTCCAACGAGACCATTGTAAAGTGCAATGTCGAAATTGGTATCAATCTTTTCTTGCTCGATTAAACCTTCCTTTTCAGAATCTCTTGTTGGAACAGGAATAACTATGACTGTGCCAGAATTAAAACTTCCTTGTAGGTTTTTAACGTGCTCTAGATCGCTTGCCCATTTTTCACCTACTGAGTCGTTGCTTACAATATCAGCGTATTTCATACTATACACCTTAACGATAACCCTGACGTGCATTCCGTTTCTTAGAAAGTCTGTACGAACACAACTTGCTTCAAATTCATTTTGAATATCATTGATACTGCTATTGCTTTTCCATCGAGCAATAGGATATCCTTGGTCAAACATTTCATCTTTTGTAATGACATAAGATGAATAAAGTCCCCTTTCACCTTTTTTCCATGCCTTGACAAAAAATCCTTTTTTGTTGTCAGAAGGTTTGGTTTCTGGGTTTATAGATTCACTTATGTAATCTCTAATAGAGACTATTTCTGGAACTTTGATGGCTTTAGATTTTTTATCATCTAATCCAGTAAAGCACCAATCTTCATGGTAAAAATGATGCTGTACAACTTCCATTGCATTTTCATCTATAGTCTCTTCCTCATACCTAAACCTTTCAGCTTTACCAGGAGCGATGAATTTTAAAGTATCAAAATCGGATACGTTTTCCGAATTAGAAGTTGTATTTTCGTGTGTCATTATAACTGGACACAAATGAAAATAATAAAGGTCATTTGCGATTTTATCGTGAAGGGGTTTAGATAGTTTTGGCCCATATATACCCCATTGCTCGTATAACTCCTCTGCCTTACGAATCATTTCCGAAGATTCAGATTCATTTTCGGATTCAAAATGATGTGTTAGTCCAACACCAGCAATAAAACTCCCCATATCACTTGATATGGTTTTGTGAGTGATTGACTTTAGTGCGAGCTGTATGTCTTTTTGCGGAGAGTGGTTATTGAATCCCCACTTCCGAATCCTTCGATCTCCTACATCAATTATAGACTTGTCATTTTTATCTCCAGTAGCCCCTACATGATTATATGGGTTGCTTGGATTATTCATGTTGCTTCTTGAAGAAATACTACCACCCCAACTAACCACAAAAGATTTGTTTGGAGTAATAGTATTTCCTTTTAGTTCACTAACAGGAATAGGATTTTGATTCTTTGGACTCATCTATATCTGATTATTATTATTCTTTTTCTTGATCTCTATCTTTATTCATGTCTCTAGAAACGCTTGCAATTGCAATACCTATAATTATAGGACTAGCATTTGTTACTGATCCGTTAATTATATCCAAAGATACACCAAAAAAGTTTAATATAAACTCAACACTTTGTGGAGAGAAAAGAATCACTATATTCAGTAGAATTGTAAAAAAAATTGACCAGACAATTGAATTTTTGTTTTCTTTTTTGAATATATCAAAATCGAATTTATTTCCAATGTAAGGTCTTACTTTCCATGCGAAGTATAAAATTACTCCTGCGAGTGAAAGGATGGTATTAATTCCGCCTCCTGCGAGGTTGATGCTTGATAATTCCATTTTTTGTTCGTTTTAATGGGTTTATGATTAATTTTTACTTTTCGGTTTTTGTCGATTCTATTAATGATTCCAGCTATAAAGATACAGCTACAAATAAAAATTATTAAGTTTCTAATTTGTTGATTTTTCATCTTATATATACTTTATTTTTGATTCAAATTCCTGTCTAATTAGAAAGAGCCTCTCATTTGATATATCTATAGGTTGATCATAAAATAGTGCAATAGATTTATCATTTACTAATAATTCTATATAAGCAGACATCCCCATTGTCAGTAGCCTTTCCTTTTTTATTTGACAGCTTATCGATTCTAAATCATTATAAACAAGTACATTATTCTTTAAGAGTTCTTTATAACTTTCATTTTCATAATCCATTAGGATTTCATCATAAACCTTTCTAGGGGATTCGATCCTATTATGATATTCTTCTTTTATATAATCAAACCTACAAAAACAAAAAATCTGATCGTTTATTTCTTTATATTCTAAAATTGCAACTACAGCACATCTATTTTCAATCAATACATCTCTGAGAAAAAAAATGAATTTTAGTAAATTATTAGACGACTTTAGTTTATTATCCTTATATAGTTCAACTTTTCTTTTATGCTCTATTTGTAAATTCCTATGTTTCAAAAATTCTGAAAATAATGCCTCTGTCCATTTTATGATAGTCTTGGAATATAAAGTCAATACACCTATTACAAAAGGTACAATTAAATCAGAATATTGCTTTATTAAATCTAACATTAATTTTGTTGATTATTACTTCCAAGACTATCATAAAGTATTTATCTTTTTACAATATATCTATTTTATAAGTTTTTTTTAAATGTGATTGTAAATTAATATGTTATGACTTCAATTTACTAGATATTTTTTCAAATATATTTTTAACCATATCTCTCTTACTTAAAACTCGACCACTCGACCTATAGATATTTGATTTGATTTGTTCAAAATTAGCAATATCTTGAGTTCTGTAACCCCTACGGTTTTTGTTACCCTTGTTGTAAGTGCTATATAATTGGCTCTCGGTTTTTATATTAGCTAGTATCCATTCATATTCTTCGACTGGATTTAAAAACCCTGTACCTCCTGATAAATTATTATTATTTGAATTGCCAGAATTATCTTGTCCACTATTTCCTGTGTTACTTCCAGAATTATTGCCAGAATTATTACCATTATTACCATTATTACCATTATTACCATTAGAAGTTAATTTAGTTATTAATTCTAATAAGGCTTTATTGGTTTCCACGCTTTGTTCACAAATTTTTTCTAACTTTTCAATCTTAGCTTTATGATTATTGATTGAGTGTAGGTTGGATTCAATAACGCTTAATAAAATCTTATTATTAGAAGTTAAAGCACTAACTCTTTCAAGAAATACAACCATATCTTTGTCCGATATAATTCCTGTATCAAATATAGAGCTATCATTAAGTATATTTTCAAATGTTACAACTTTTATTTTGACGTCTGACATAGTTGATATTTTATAACTAAGAGTGTTTATTAATTATTTCTTTTAATTTGGTGCTAGTGTCACATTATACTCCGTGTACTTGTGAATCAAAACTACCGATTTTTGATTTGCTGTATTAACAATAGGAACTGTTCCTGTTGCTGCTTCTGCTTCAAAAATAAAACGATAAGTACCTCCTGCGCTTTCGTGTTCAGCTACATAATTATCAGAAGTATTGTTATGATTACTTGCATTTCTAGTATAGTTTTTTCCGTTGATCTTCTGAAATTGCGCTCCGTTGAATAAAAATCTACAATTAATATTTGATCTTTCAACATTTGAATCAAAATTAGGAATAACCTCAAACCTATATTCACCCGCAGGCAAAACAAGATTACTTCCCGACACACTTATACCTATATTGTCTTTTTCTATCGCTCCAAAAGATGCTGACGAAAATGTAGTATTTGCATTACTTGAATTGATTAACACTCGTGCCGTTTCAACGGATGTTATGGTTTGTGTAGGTAGATCAACCCATTCTGCTTTTCCATTCGCATCTTGTGCTTGTA
>JAHDDQ010000150.1 GCA_020629275.1 Tenacibaculum sp.
AGGCATATTATAACCAGCAAAAGGAACTAATTTTGCTCCCAATGCTTCGTGGACATGTGTTAACGCAGTATTTTTCATTCTATAATTTAGTTGTTTTATACATCAAAAATATTGAAAAATACCTTAATAGATTAAAGAACAATACTTTTTTTAAAGCAATTAGCAACTAATATTATTTTGATTTCAAATATAGTTAATCAGAGTCTTTAAAAGTTTCGTTAAAAAAGCGCAAAGTAGCGGTGTATAAAATAAATTTAGTAGTTTTAAAATCTAAAAATTAAGATTTATGAGAGGCAGAGCTTTGTTATTTGGACTATCAATATTTTGCTCAGTGTTTTTATTTGGACAAACTCCGACAGATTACTTACCAAAAGAATTTCACAAACAGCGGAGGGAAGTTTTACGCAAAAAAATGACTAAAAACTCTGTGGCTGTTGTGTTTGCTAATTCAATTCGTAATAGAGCAAATGATGTGGATTATGTTTTTCATCAAGATCCTAATTTCTATTATTTAACAGGTTTTAGAGAACCTAATGCTGTACTGATATTATTTTCTGAAAATCAAACTGATATTAGAGGCAATGTTTATAATGAAGTATTATACGTTCCCAAAAAAGATCCGCGTTATGAAATGTGGAATGGTAAACGTCTGGGAGTTGAAGGAGTTAAAAGAGAATTAGGGTTCATAATAGCTAAAACTTCAGAAGAGTTCGCAACTGATGCAATTGATTTTAAAAAGTTTGAAAATGTTCATATACTAGAGTTTAAAGATGATTACAGAAATTCAAAGCAAAATAATGGAGAAGTATATGATTTGGTAAAAGCGTTTAAAACCCAATCAGGATATCATAACATGAAGATTAAAAACCCAAATGTCCAATATATTCACAAGACCATTGCAAATGTACCTGACGCTAGATTAGAAGAATTAGCTAAAAATTTATCTAAAAGCTTAGAAATTTATCCAGAGTATAAGGAGGACTCTTTTATAAACGAATATATATCTGCAGATAATAATAGAATAAGGAAAGAACTAAAGCAAAAGATCAAACTTGAATTAAATAAGAAAGATTCTAATATAGATTTTAAGTTCTTACAAACTCAATTAGCAGGGATGAGAGAACTAAAAACTCCTGAAGAACTTAAATTATTAACAAAAGCAATTCGAATTTCTGCTATTGGGCAGATTGAAGTTATGAAAGCAATGAAGCCTCATATGTCTGAGACAGAAATCCAAGGAATTCATGAGTTTGTATATAAGAAATATGGAGCTGAATATGAAGGTTATCCATCCATCGTTGGGGCAGGAAATAATGGCTGTATTTTACATTACATTGAAAACAATAAAACTAAAGTAGATAATGATTTAGTGTTAATGGATTTGGGTGCTGAATATAGAGGATATACAGCAGATGTAACTAGAACTATACCAGCAAATGGTAAATTTTCACCAGAACAGAAAGCAGTTTATGAGGTAGTATTAAAAGCTCAAAATGCTGGAATTGCAGTATGTGAAGAAGGAAATCAATTTTGGCAACCTGGGCAAGAAGCAAAGCGGGTAATTAATGAAGGACTTGTAACATTAGGAATTATAAAATCTGTAGACGAGAAGCATAATTATTTTCCTCATGGTACATCACACCACATAGGTTTAGATGTTCATGATCCAGGAACCTATGGAGCTTTTAGAGCGAATATGGTAATTACTGTTGAACCTGGAATTTATATTCCAGATGGAAGTCCATGTGATAAGAAATGGTGGGGTATAGCAGTACGAATTGAAGACGATATATTAATTACAAAAACAGTACCTAAAAATTTATCTGAAGAAGCTCCTAGAACAGTAAAAGCAATAGAAAGTATGATGGAAAAGAAAAGTGTGCTAGATAATTTTTTACTTCCTAAACTTGACGAGTAAATAATAATACTTTTATATATTAAGCTTTAAAACGGTAGAATTTAGCCTATAATAGGAATAAAAAAAATCAGATAGTATAATTACTATCTGATTTTTTATTAAGTAGAAAAGAAATTATGTTCTATCATACATTTGTTCGTATAAATCTGTATAAATTTCTTTTATTATTTTACGTTTCATTTTCATAGTTGGGGTTAAGTGCCCACCATCGATTGTCCATTCATCTGGAGTAAGTTTAAAACGTTTAATTTGTTCCCACTTACCAAAGTTATGATTACAATTATTAACTTCTTCTTGTAAACGTTCAATTATTTTGGGGTTTGAAGAGATATCTTTTAGTGATGTAACTTCAATTTTATGACGCTTAGCCCATTCTTTAACAAACTCAAAATTAGGTTGAATTAAAGCCGTAGGCATTTTTTCTCCTTCACCGACAACCATTACTTGCTCGATAAAACGCGATTGTTTTAACTTATCTTCCAATAATGTAGGAATTACATATTTACCTCCTGAAGTTTTAAACATTTCTTTTATTCTACCAGTAATGCTTAAAAAGCCATTTTCTACTTTTCCTTTATCACCAGTGTGGAAATAACCATCTTTCAAGACTTGAGCAGTTTTTTCAGGATCTTTGTAATAGCCTAACATAACATTTGGACCTTTAACTAGAATTTCATCCTCTTCTGAAATTTTAACTTCTACATCGCTAATAATTCTACCAACAGTACCGATTTTAAAACCACCATTGCGTTGATCGTTTACAGAGATAACAGGAGAAGTTTCAGTAAGACCATATCCTTCCATTACTGGCATACCAGCAGCAGCAAAAACTCTTGCTAAACGAGGTTGTAAAGCTGCGGAACCAGAAACCATTAATTTTAGTTCTCCACCAAGGGCAGCTTGCCATTTCGAGAAAATTAATTTACGGGCTATGGCTAACTTTTTCTCATAAAACCAACCATTTACTCCATAGGGTAAATAATTTAAACCTAAATCGATAGCCCAGAAGAATAATTTTTTCTTAATCCCTGTTAAATCAGTTCCTTTGGCGTAAATTTTATCGTAAATTTTTTCATATAAACGAGGAACCGCCGTCATTACATGAGGTTTAATCTCTTGAGCATTTTCACTCAATTTATCAATAGCCTCAGCGAAATAAATAGAAACACCACAATATTGGTATAGATATAAGATCATCCTTTCAAAAATATGGCAAACTGGTAAAAAGCTCAAAGCCCTTTCTTCACCATAAACTAAAGGAACGCGTTCGTTACTACTTAATACATTTGAAACAATATTTCTATGTGAAAGCATAACTCCTTTTGGACGTCCAGTGGTACCAGAAGTATAAATTAATGTAGCTAAATCATCAGTTTTAACATTATTCTTTCTTTCTTCTACTTCGGCCTGATTGCTATCATCTTTACCTAATTCAAGAACTTCATTCCAGCTTTTTTCACCAACAATATCTTTAAACGTAAATACTTCTTTTAAATTAGTATTACCTTTTATTTGGTTAAGTTTACCCACTATTTCTTCATCAGAGGCAAAACAGTATGTTGCTTCAGAATGACTTAATACATATTGATAATCTTCCTTTGAGATTGTTGGGTATATAGGAACATTTTGAGCTCCAGTTTGTAAAATACCAATATCACATATATTCCACTCAGTGCAATTATTAGTTGATATTATAGCTATTTTATCATTAGGTTTAACTCCTAACCTTAAAAGACCTCTACTTATTGCATTAGCTTTATCTACATACTCTTGAGTAGAAATTGATTTCCACTCACCATTATAATTGGTAGTTAATGATTTTTGTAAGTTGTATTTTTCTAATTGATGATAAGGGAAGTCAAAGAGACGTGTAATTTCAATCGACATATATATACCTAAATTTGTGTCTCACAAAATATAAAAATTAACTCGTACCCACAAAAAATGTTTATGCTTGATTTCCTTGGATTTAACAGGGGGTTCAAGGTTATTTGAATAAAAATCGGTTAAGAAAACACTTCTTAACCGATTTCAATAGTTAATAATAAAATCCCAAATCAACTATATAAGTATTATTATAACGCTGATTAATCTTCTATAGTATCTAAAATATTTGTTAAAATATTACACCCTTTAATCAATTCATCGTTTGAAATTGTTAGAGGTGGTGTGATTCTTACTGCTGTTTTTTCGTACAATAACCAAAATAAGATCAACCCTTTTTTCATTGCTGTTAAAACAACGAAATCAGTTATTTCAGGTGATTCTAAAATTAAGGCAAGCATAAGTCCTTTACCTCTTATTTCTTTGATTCTGGGATGCTGTAAGTGTTTCCTTATAATTAGTTCTTTTTCAAGAGCTTTTATATTTAATTTTGAGTCTGTAATTTCAGTTAATGTTGCTAGAGCAGCATTGGCAATAACCGGATGACCTCCAAAGGTAGTTATATGCCCCAATTTAGGATTATCTTTTAATGTATCCATTATTGCTTTAGAAGCAATAAAAGCACCTATTGGCATTCCTCCACCTAAACCTTTGCCTGTAATCATAACATCAGGAATACAATTGTAATGCTCAAATCCCCAAATTTTTCCAGTTCTACCAACTCCTGTTTGAATTTCATCTAATATTAGTAACGCACCAACTTCGTTACAACGATTTCTAACTTTCTCTAGGTAATTGTTTTTAGAAGTAATGAATCCGGCTCCTCCTTGAATGGTTTCTAGGATTACACCAGCAGTTGCGGTAGTAATTTTTTGTAAATCTTCCTCATTATTGTATTGTATAAATTTTGTTCCAGGGACTAAGGGTCTAAAGGCTCTGTTTTGTTGTTCAGCACCACAAACACTCATAGCACCTGCAGTGTTACCATGATAAGCATTTTTCGCAGCTATAATTTCAGAACGATTCGTATATCTTTTCACTAATTTTAAAGCACCTTCCGTAGCTTCTGTGCCTGAGTTTACTAAATACACGCACGATAATTCATTCGGTAATGTTTCTGCTAGTTTTTTACAAAGTTCTAATTGTGGTTTTTGAATGAATTCACCATAAACCATTACGTGTGTATATATAGATAGCTGTGAAGTAACAGCTTCATTTACCTTTGGATGATTGTGCCCTAAACTATTAGCAGATACACCAGCAACAAAATCTAAGTATTCTTTACCATCAGTATCATATATAAAGCTACCATTTGCATGAGATATAGCTATACTAAGTGGGTGAGGAGTCGTTTGCGCGTTATATGTAAAAAAATCTTCTTTCATCTATTCTTCTTCTTCTTCTCTTACAGTTGCTTTTGTGCGTCTTTTCTTTTCCTTTTCTAATCTTGCTTTTGCCTTTTCTACTGCAGGATTTTTTTCAGATATATTCGGAGTGAATTTTTTATCGTCTTTAATAAAAATATCATCCTTAGTTTTTGGTTGTTCATCTTCTCGCCACAAGAAACCCCTAAATTTTTTATCTTCTTCAGGGAACTCAGAAGGAGGAAAGGTTTTACCTTCCGATTTTTTAAAATATTTTGTCTCTACAATTTCATTATTTTCTAGTGTAAACTCAATATCGCTGGCTATTTCTTTTGTAATAGTTTCTAGTTTTTGAGTTTCTTCATTTCTATTGTAATACAATGATTCAGCATTTCCTTTTACAAGTAAATTTTTAAGATCATTATTCAGGAATTTACCATAGATATTTCTGCCTTTTATTTGATTGAAATTTGTTGGATCCACAGAATCTTTTTGAATTATAAATCCGTTTTGAATAACTTTCAAAGAATCTAATTGCTCCGTTTCTTTATTGGTCAAAAATTGTATACTATCTCCTGTTATTTGGCTTTTACCTGACCAAAGTATGGGGTTTTTAAACATTTTTGTTAAACCTGTAGTTTGGCTCGTGTGCATAGAGTCACATTTACCTTGTAAATTCTCTTTAAAAATTTTGACATTATGATAGGTTCTAACAATTCTATTATCTTTTTTTCCTGTCATTAAAATAGTATCGCCATGCATGTATAAAGAGTCTTTCTCAAGTATAGAAATTGCTACTGGTTTTTTGATAATGAAAAGAGAATCTTGAAGCTCAAAGATCTCAGCATAGTTACCCTTAATTACCATGTTTTGCAAAGTATCGACAACTCTAATTTTATTATTAGCAGACGCGAATCCCTTTTTTTTATCATAATATAAACTATCGG
This sequence comes from Tenacibaculum sp., assembly GCA_020629275.1. Taxonomy (GTDB): domain Bacteria; phylum Bacteroidota; class Bacteroidia; order Flavobacteriales; family Flavobacteriaceae; genus Polaribacter. The sequence continues at coordinate 6,114 of JAHDDQ010000150.1, forward strand.
CTTCTACTGTTTTTTCTTTCAAAAAGAGTTTTGCATTTTTTACAAAATAAGAAATATCTGTATTAGTATCGAAGAAGCCTCTTTCAGCATATATCTTTGTACTGTCTTTAAAATTATAAACAGTTGAAGGTCCGTAGATATAAGCTAATTTTGTATTTGTATAATAATCCAAATGGTTTGAATCTAGTTTATTATCTGGGTTAACAACAGAAACATTTGTTTTTGCAGTAAATTTTTTGTCTCTTAAGAAATAAGTACCTCTATTACTTTTTAATGTATTTTTAGTATCCTTAATAGTTCCTTTGGTAGGATAAAATAGAAGTTGTTCTTTTCGTTTAAAATATAAAGTGTCTGTAGTAAGTTTCATCTCTTTATCATTAACTTCAACATTACCCCAAGACTTAGCTATTTTTGTATTAGCATTGTAATTTGCAAAATCAGAATACTGTATAATACTATCACCTTGTTCAATTACGACTTCACCAATCGCTTTAAAAATATTTTTTTCTCTGTATAACAGAGCTCTTTTACAATCTAAAGTGGCTCCTTCATGTGCAACTTTAACATTACCTATTAAAATAGTAGCACCTGGATATTTTTCTTCATCAGATGTTGAAATCTCTGAAGACAATATTCTTATCTTTTTATTCTGACAAAAGAGAGTGCTTGTGTAAGTAAGTATTAAAAAAAGAAATATTCTTTTCAAAGTAAAATTATTTAGGTGTACAAAAGTAATGAAAAGAGTATGCCAAATTTCTAAATGAATTGATAAAATTATTATCAGATAATATTTTTTAAGGATAAAAAGAAGGTTAATTTTGTGGAAAATTAAAGATTATATGGAAGGGCATTTTGATTTGTCACTGGAAGAAATGAAATCTTATGGTTATAAGATAGTAGATTTAATTGCTGAACACTGGGCAACTCTAGATACTAAAAAGCCTGTACCTACATCAAAGAGTAGAGAAGACTTAGATGCTGTGTTTTTACAAGAAGCTCCAGAAAAGCCATCGGATTCTGAAGAAGTATTAAATTTTGTGATGAAAAATGTGATACCTAACAGTACAGTTGTCTCTCATCCAAAGTTTTATTCTTTTGTCCCAGGACCCAGTAATTTCATCAGTACGATGGCTGATTCTTTAGCAACAGGATTCAACATTTTCTCTGGAGGTTGGTTAGTTTCTTCAGCAGCAGCAGAGTTAGAAATAGTAACTATTAATTGGTTACTTAAAATGTATGATTTTCCTGTAAAAAAAGGAGGAGGCCTGTTTACTAGTGGTGGGTCTATGGCTAATTTAACGGCATTAGTTACCGCAAGAAGAATTAAGTGCGGAGATGATTTTTCTAAGGCAGTTATTTATTTATCAGATCAAGCACACTCCTCAAACATTAAAGCAATTCGAGTTCTTGGGTTTAAGAAAGAGCAAATTCGAATTATTCCAACAGATTTTGAATTTAGAATTGGTGTAAATAAATTAAAAAATGCGATAGCAAAAGACAAACTTGAAGGTTTAGAACCTTTCTGTTTTATAGCTAATGCAGGAACTACAAATACTGGTACCGTTGATCCTCTAGATGAGATAGCCGATATTTGTGAAGCAGAAGGTATATGGATGCATATCGATGGAGCTTATGGAGGTGCAGCAATTTTATCACAGAAAGGAAAAAGAGCATTACGAGGTATTGAAAGAGCAGATTCCTTGACGGTAGATCCGCACAAATGGTTTTTTCAACCTTATGAAATAGGATGTCTATTAGTAAAAGATTCTTCTTGGTTAAGTAGTACTTTTAGTGAGAAACCTGAATATTTAAGAGATATTGAAGGAAATGAATCTGAGATTAACTTTTATGATTATGGAGTTCAGCTAACAAGAAGACTTCGTGCATTAAAATTTTATATGTCTATTAAAACTTATGGTTTAGGAACTTTTAGAGAAGCCATAGGATATAATATACAGTTAGCAGAAGAAACAGAAGATTATTTAAGAAAGAGTAGGGTATGGGAAGTAGTTTCTCCAGCAACTTTAGCGATAATAAATTACCGATATAATCCTATCGACGAAAACTTAAATGAAAAGCAAATAGATATTCTTAATCAAGAAATTTCAAAACGTGTAATGGAATCTAGGGAAGCTGTTTTTGTTACTACTATTTTAAATAAACAAGTAGTCTTAAGAATGTGTTTAATCAATCCGAAGACAACGATTGAAGATGTTAAAGAAACATTACAACAATGTGAAGTTTATGGAAAAGCAATACTTACAGAAAGAAAAAAGGAGTTCAATTAAGAACTCCTTTTTTTAGTATCAATAATGCAAATATAATTATCGCATAATAGTCTGTTTTCTGTCTGGACCTACCGAAACAATTTTAACAGGGACACCAGTTTCTTTTTCAATAAAAGCGACATAGTCCATTAAATTTTTTGGTAATTCATCAGCAGAAGTCATTTTAGTTAAATCATCTTCCCAACCTTTAAATTCTGAATAATTCACAGATACATTTTCAGGCTCGATATTGTAAGGCAAATGTGAAATCTCTTCACCTTTATAGTTGTAAGAAGTACATACTTTTAAAGTGTCAAAGCCAGAAAGTACATCACCTTTCATCATCATTAATTGTGTTACACCATTTACGTCAACAGCATATTTTAAAGCAACTAAGTCTAGCCATCCGCATCTGCGAGGACGACCAGTTGTAGCTCCAAATTCATGTCCCACTTTAGCCATAGTAGCTCCGTCTTCATCAAATAATTCGGTAGGAAATGGACCAGAACCAACACGAGTTGTGTAAGCTTTAAAGATTCCAAAAACATCACCAATTCTATTAGGAGCAATACCAAGACCAGTACATGCACCAGCAGCAGTAGTATTTGAAGATGTAACAAAAGGGTATGTTCCAAAATCAATATCTAATAAAGAACCCTGCGCACCTTCTGCCAATATAGATTTTCCTTCTTTAATTGCTGAATTTAAAAATGCTTCAGAATCTATAAACTGTAATGTCTTTAGTTTTTCAACACCTAAAAGAAACTCTGCTTCTAATTCTTTTAAATCATAATCAATTTGTACATCAAAGAAATTAAGCATTTTAATGTGCTTTTCTGTTAAAGCATCATATTTCTCTTTCCAGCTTTCCAATTCTAAATCACCTACTCGCATACCGTTTCTACCAGTTTTATCCATGTATGTAGGGCCGATTCCTTTTAATGTAGAGCCAATCTTAGCTTTTCCTTTAGAAGTTTCAGAGGCTGCATCTAGTAAACGATGCGTTGGTAAAATTAGATGTGCTTTACGAGAAATTAATAATTTAGACGTATAATCGATTTTATGATTATCTAAATTTTCTAATTCTTTTTTAAAAATAACAGGATCAATTACTACACCGTTACCAACAACATTTACTGCTGTTTTATGAAAAATCCCTGACGGTATTGTATGTAGTACATGTTTTG
>JAHDDQ010000151.1 GCA_020629275.1 Tenacibaculum sp.
TGTTTGAATAACCTCTTTTTATTGTTTGTTTATCATCTGCATGCTAAAAAAAAATAAGATAATAACGGCATTCAGGTGGGACATGGGAGGTAGTGCACTTGGATATGGCGTAGAGTTTATTGCAACAATTATCTTAGCTCGTTTATTAACTCCAGAAGAATTTGGTGTCGTTGCAATGGCAATGGCATTAATTGCAATCTTGAATATACTAACTGATTTTGGCTTTAAACAGGCGTTAATTCAAGATCAGGATGTTACAGACAATGATTATTCTTCCATCTTCTTACTAAACTTTCTGATAGGTTTTTTTCTATCATTAAGTTTTTTTTTATTGGCTCCTTTCATTGCTAAGTTTTATGAAATGCCAATTCTTACCAATGTGATTCAATGGTTATCTATTATTCCCTTTCTACATAGTTTGAGTCTTGTACAAATTGCTATTTTGTCAAAAGATTTAGATTTTAAAAGATTAAACATTCGGCTTATCATTAGTCGATTGATTGGTGGAAGTATTGGAATTTATTTAGCAATAAAAGGTTATGGTATTTATGCTTTAGTTTGGCAACAATTGATAATCGTAATTATATCTACTATTTTAATTTGGTACTTATCTAACTGGCGACCTACAAAAGTATTTCAACGAACATCAATTAAAAAATTATTTGGATTTAGTTTTTACATCTTTTTAAGTCAATCGACTAATCAAATCATTTTACGACTAGATGAATTGATTATTGGCAAATTGTTTAGTGCAGCCACATTAGGCTTTTTTGGAAGATCTAATTCTATGTTTGATGTTGTAAAAGGACTTTCCTCTAAAAGCATCAATTCTGTTTTCTTTCCAGTATTAAGTAGTATACAAGGGGATAATCAACGATTTAATACTACTTTTTTGGAAGTTTATGGAATTATTTCTTTTGTTTCTTTCTTACTCGCTGGCGTTTTTATTTTAACTGGGGAAGCTTTAATTATAAGCTTGTATGGAATTCAGTGGCAGGAGAGTGTCGAAATTTTTAATATCCTAATGTTTAAACTGTTTACCTTTCCAGCAAGTAGTTTTTTAATTACGGCTTTATTAGCAAGAGGATATTCTAAAGTAAACTTTTATCATGGTCTGGTTCGTAAAGGAATGAAGTTGATTGCGTTTGTTATAGCTTATCTCTATGGATTTAAAGCCTTTTTAATAGCTTCTGTCGTATTGTCATATATTTCAATTATTTATAATAATATAATCAACAGTTATTATTTTAATATTTGTGTATGGACTCAACTTTTTGAATTGATTAGTTTTTCTATAATTTTTGCAGTTAGTCTTTTAGTAATTTTTTTGTTAAAAATACCGATGGAGAATTTATATTTCTCAGCTCTGATTAATAGTACAATTTTTTTCATTGTATATGTTACAATTTCTTTTTTCTTTCGTAAACCAATGGTACTTAAACTTATGAATTATGCTAAGGCAGCATTTTAAAAAATGGATGAGTAAATCGGGTAATAAATTACCTGATGTAATCATAATAGGGGCACAAAAATGTGCCACTAGCTCGTTATTCGATGAGTTTATCCAACATCCATCTATTGTAGGTTCTTGGATAAAAGAAGTACATTTTTTTGATCATGAGAATAAGTATCAAGCTGGATTAAATTGGTATAAGAAACAATTTCCTTATTTTGAAGGTGATCAACTGCTAATGGAAGCATCTCCGCGATATTTATACCATCCTAGAGTACCTGAGCGTATAAAGAAACTGGATAAAAGTCTTAAGTTTATTGTTTCATTCCGAAATCCTATAGATCGTGCTTATTCTGCATGGAATATGTACATGCGAATCAAGGAAAGTTGGTGGCAACGATATAAATTTAGCCGACGACGAAGTGAAAATCACTTCCTTTATGATTATTTATGGAAAGAAGAAGAACAATCTTTTGAATATTGGATTCAAAGAGAGTTAGAACTTATACACAATGGAAAAAAAGGTTATGAACCTTCAATAATTGCTCGAGGATTTTATCAAGAACAATTAACAGATTGGTGGGAGTATTTTCCAAAAGAAAGGTTTCATTATATTAATTTTGATACTATAAAATTAGACTATGCCAAAACAGTGAATGAAGTTTATGCTTTTTTAGGTGTTACTCAAATTGGTACAGCACAGCAAAAAAGTTCAAATGTTGGTAAATATAATAAAACAGCTAAAGATAAATTGAGTAAAGGTGTGTATCAACAACTAGAAGATTTGTACCAAGAAAAAAATAAAAACTTAAGTCAATTAACTGGTCTAAATTTTGAATGGATTAAATGATGGGATTATTTAAAAATAAGTCTAAAATATTTTGTATCGGCTTAAATAAAACGGGTACAACGACGATCGAACAAGTCTTTAGAGACCTTGATTTTAGTGTTGGTGTACAGCGTATAGCTGAATTCTTGGTAGATGATTGGGCAAAGCGCGATTTTAAAAAACTTATTACATATTGTAATACGGCCAAGGCTTTTCAAGATGTACCCTTTAGTTTACCTTATACATACGTGGTCTTAGATCAATATTTTCCCAATTCTAAATTCGTACTTTCTATAAGAAATAGTCCTGAAGAATGGTACAACTCTATAACAAAATTTCACTCTAAGAAATGGTCGCCTAATAATAATTGTCCCCCAACTATAGAAGATTTAAAGCAAGCCAGATATATTTATACAGGAAGACCATATATAATGAATCGGTTATACTATACTACTCCTGAATCTGATCCTTACAATAAGGATTATTTTTTAGCCTATTATAATCGTCATATACAAGAAGTAAAGGATTATTTTCGACACCAACCAGAAAAATTATGTATAGTTAATGTATCTGTCGAAGAAGATTATTTTCGGTTATGCGAATTTCTAGGAAAAAACCCAAAAACAGATGGATTTCCGTGGTTGAATAAAACTTAATACCTTTATATGATCCAAGAACAATTCTGAAATAAATAGATTATGATCCAAGTTACAAAACCTTTTCTCCCTCCTTTTGAAGAATACCAGCAATACATTCAAGATGTATGGAGTCGGAATTGGCTAACTAATAATGGCCCTTTAGTAAATGAATTAGAGTTAAAACTGAAGCGATATTTAGGTTTAAAGCATTTATTATTTTTATCAAACGGCACTATTGCTATTCAAATTGCAATCAAGGCATTAGATTTAAAAGGTGAAATTTTGACTACTCCTTTTAGCTATGTTGCCACTACATCTAGTATCGTCTGGGAACAATGTAAACCTGTTTTTGTAGATATTGATAAAACTACATTTAATATTGATGCCGAAAAATTAGAAGCAGCAATTACTCCAAATACAAGTGCCATTTTGGCAACGCATGTGTTTGGCAACCCTTGTGCTATTGATAAAATAGAAGCCATTGCCACTAAACATGGACTAAAAGTGATCTACGATGCAGCGCATAGTTTTGGTGTAGAATTTAATAACGAATCGGTATTTAGCTTTGGAGATATCTCTACAACTAGTTTTCATGCTACGAAATTATTCCATACCATTGAAGGTGGTGCAGTATTCACTACGGATCCAAAGATATTAAAACAAATGGTATTTTTACGAAATTTTGGGCATAATGGACCTGAAAATTTTGAATCGGTAGGCATTAATGCCAAAAATTCAGAAATGCATGCAGCAATGGGCTTATGTAATTTAAATTATATTGAACAAATCTTAAATAAAAGAAAAGAGCAATACCACCATTATAAAGATTTATTACAAGGAAAAGGCTTACAATTTCAAAAGATTGAGGGAGAAACAAATAAATATAACTATGCTTATTTTCCTATGGTATTTGAAAATGAAGCACAATTACTCAAAATAAAGAACGCATTAGAAATGCAACGTATTTCTCCTCGTCGATATTTTTATCCTTCCCTTAACACACTAAATTATATCGAACAACAAGAAATGCCTATTTCAGAGCGTATTTCAAAACGAATTTTGTGTTTGCCCGTATATCATACCATGTCAAAAGAAGTTCAAGATTTGATTATTCGGATAGTGATTCGTACCCTTAAATATTAATTTCCAATGAATTGTATCATATGTAATGCTCCTACTCAATACTTTTTCTCAAAAAAATTCGAAAAGTATGAACTGGGAAAGGTCGATTATCATAAATGTACTAACTGTGGTTTTGGTGCGTCAAAAACACATTTTGATATGTCAGAGGCAACTTGGACTAAATTAAATGTTAATTGGCATCATGATAATAATGCTCGAGAAGATAATCCGTATAACCGAAATCAACGATATTATAATCAGGCTTTAATGATTTATTTATTAAAGAAATTTAGAGTAGTCGAGGATAAAATATTAGATTGGGGAAGTGGAGTCGGAAGTGTATCTATGATAGGACAAAAGTTATTTGACCTAAAAATCATCAACTATGATGAATATATTACACCAGAACTTAATCCACTAGAAGATCGGACTACTTTAAATAAACGACATTATAATTTGGTTACGAGTAACGCTGTTTTTGAACATATTACAAGTAGATCTACATTGGATGATATAGAGTCTAATGTGAGTTTGAATGGATGCTTGGGAGTACATACGTTAATTCCTGAGAATATCCCTAATAATCCTGATTGGATGTATCTACTAGCAGTTCATTGTGCTTTTCATACCAATAAGAGTATGCAAATTTTGATGGATCAATGGGGATATCAATGCTCAGCCTATAATGAATTATCTAAAATGTGGATGCTATTTAAACGACCGTATTCAGAGATTAAACCTATTTTAGAGCAAATTAATAAAGTTATGGGCTGGAACTACTTAAAACATAAAGAAGGTTTTATGGATTATTGGAAATAAAGAATGCAGATAACTAAACCTCCTTATTAATAATGATTCATTTATGTCTAAACCATATAATATAGGTGTTTTTCCTTGTGGCTCGGAAGTTGGTCTAGAAATACATAGATCTTTAAAATACGCAAGACATTTTCAACTTTTTGGATTAAATAGTACAGACGATTATAGTCATGTAGTATATGAAAATTATATAGGAACACTTCCATTTGTTACTCACCCTACTTTTTTAATCCAACTAAAAGAAGTAGTGGCCAAGTATGAACTTGACTTTTTATTTCCTGCAATGGACGAAGTTGCTTTTTATTTGAAAAAAAATGAAATAGAAATAGGTTGTACCGTAGTTTATAATTCTATTAATGTAGCAGAAATTATTCGAAGAAAGTCAACAACTTATCAAGCACTTTCAGGGGTTATACCTCTTCCTAAGCAATATACCAATTTAGATGATGCTAAAGCGAACTTGCCTTTATTTTCAAAATATGATATTGGATATGGTTCTAGAGGAGTTCAATTATTAAAAAAGGAAGACGAATTAATTGAATATTGGGAAGAATTAGGTGATCGATTATTTCTAGAATATTTACCTTATGAAGAATATACCATAGATTGTTTTTCTGATACGAAACATGCTGTATTATTTGCAGGTGTTCGCGAACGTGTTCGAATTCGTATGGGAATTAGTGTATCTTCCAGAATACTTCAAATTCCCGCATTAGCAGAAATAGCTAAAAAGATAAGTACGACATTAGAAATGCAAGGTTTATGGTTCTTTCAAGTCAAGAAAGATTCAGATGGCGTTTATAAGTTATTAGAGGTTGCAAGTCGAGTTTCTGGTTCAATGTCTTTATACAGAGTTTTAGGAATTAATTTTGTTATTCTGGATTTATTCCAACGATTAGGGCATACTGTTACAATTGACGTTCCGACCTATAAAAATGCAAGATTAGAACGTTGTTTTAATGTGCATGTTCAAATAGATTTAAATTATGATACAGTCTATGTTGATTTAGATGATTGTTTAATTATTGGTGATTCAGTAAATTCAAAATTAGTACAGTTTTTATACCAACGAATTAATCTTAGGAATAAAATTATTTTAATTACTAGACATGAAAAAGAGGTTAATTCCACATTGAAAAAATTTCGATTAGATGCTCTTTTTGATGATATTATTCACATTAAGGATCGTTCAATTTCTAAAGCTTCTTTCATGAAATTTAATAATGCTATTTTTATAGATGATTCATTTAAAGAACGGAATGAAGTAGCTAAGTGTAAGGCGATACCTGTTTTTGCTCCAGATGCAATAGATGCAATAATAAATCCTTCTTATGTCTGATTATAAATTGATTATACATATTGGATTTCCTAAATGTTTATCCACTAGTCTGCAAATAGATTTTTTTGAATCTCATCCTTCGATTCATTATTTAGGAATTAAGGCAAACCTCGGTTATGATGGAGAGTATCAAGAGTATATTCAAGAAAATTTATTGAAATATGCATCTGAACGTATATTTAAAACACAATTACGGCAATCAAAAATAGAAATAGCAAAAAGTCTAAATATAGATCGAGTTAATGTAATATCTAATGAGCATTTATCTTTTAAATTTAGTTTATCACAAATAGATACTTGGCATAAATATCAACGACTTTATCAACTATTCGGAGAATATCAGCCAACAATTGTAGCAATTACTCGACCAATTGGATCTATCTTGAAATCATTGTACAAAGAATATTTAAAACTAGGGTATACCTATACCTTTAATCAATTTATTATTTGGTTGTGGAATTTTAGAGATCGTAATTTCTTTTATGATTTGGATTATACTGCTCAATATCAATATCTACAAGAAGTTTTTGGCGAAATGCAAGTCTCTTTCATATCTTATGATGAACTGACAACGAATACTAGTCAATCCATTAATGATTTTTTTGCTAGGTTTGGAATTTCAAATGCTAATATATCAATTCAAAGACTAAATCAATCCATAGAAAATAATTTAATCGAGGCATTACGGTTATTAAATCTGCAAAAAAGAAGAGAATTAGGTGCACCTGCTTTTGAAATTTTTGAGAATCACAGAAATAAAATCTGGTTTAAGCGAGCTAATGCCTTTATACACGAATATGACCTTTATCATGATGTCTATTTGAAAAGAGCAACCTTAAGTGAATTAGCAAGTTTATTACCTGATTCGAACTTTTCGCCTTTTCAGCTAAATAAAAAGGGAGAAGAATGTATGGCTAATATTTTAAAAGAACTAGAATAAATGAATACTTCTGATCAATTACCATTAGTTTCCGTGGTTATCCAAACGTATAACCACGATAAATATATTGCAGAGTGCTTAGATAGTATTCTAGCACAAGACACTATTTTTCCATATGAAATAATAATAGGAGAGGACGAATCGACTGATACTACAAGGGCAATTTGTAAAAAATATGCAGCGGAACATCCTGACATTATCCGATTGTTTCAACGATCTGAAAAAGATAAAATCTATATCCGTGGTAAAAAGACAGGGCGATTCAATTGGATATCAAATGTCAAAGCGAGTAGAGGTAAATATATCGCTGTTTGTGAAGGAGATGATTTCTGGACAGACACTAAAAAATTACAAAAGCAGTTTGATTTTATGGAAGTAAATCCAGATTATTCGATCTGCTTTCATAATGCTGTAGTCAAAGATGAACGAGATATTTTAGTAAAGAAGAAATTTTTTAAAAATTCAAAAACGTATAAAGATACCTATACGATAGAAGATACTTTTGGAGAATGGTTTATACCTACAGCTAGTTTATTTTTTGTCAATCATCCTGATTTTGAATTTCCAGAATGGTACAGTAAAGTAACATCTGGTGATTTATCGCTCATTTGTTTGATGGCACAGTTCGGAAAAATAAAATATCTGGATGAAAATATGTGCTGTTACAGAAAAAATCCAGGAGGAATATCTTATGCAAAATTCAAAAAATCAGATTGGATTGTATGGTGGATTAGAGATCATATTTATCTATTAGAATGTCTAGATCAGCATTTTGAAGGAAAGTATAAAGAATTGATTAATGAACATGTAGAACGGTTGATGGGATTGTATGCTGCTACTGTTGGGGTTAAAAAACCTTTTTCGATATTCAAATTAGGCTATGATAAATTAGCTCAGCACTATTCTATTTATGAAAAAAATTAGTTTGGATTTTATAAATGACTTATCGTGTGAATGATCTTTTTACCCAGATCTGCTTCTCTAAATAAGGAATTATACAATTGATGACCAGCTTTCCCAATATCATTTAATTGTAAGTTGTGTTCTCTTGCCCATAGAATGGCCTCTATAATTTGTGTGCTATCAGCTTGCTCTATCAGCAAGCAATTAGACTTATCTTTAAGATCAAAGCGTTTACTTTCTTTATTTATACCAATTAGAGTAGCTTTTCCCATTTTCAAAAACTGAAAGGTTTTGCCTGTAATAACATGTTGTGCCTGTGCAGTATTACCTAAGGGACCACCAATACAAAGGTCAGCGTTTTGTGCTTTTTCCATTAATTGATCAAATTCCATCCAAGGTGTATATCTAACATTAGTTAAGTTTAGATTTTGTAGTTGTGGTTCAATTATCGTTGGTTTTCCACCGATGATTTCAAATTGGATAGTTGAATCTTCTTTTAGTTGTTGTGCGGCTTTAAGAACATACGTTAAACCATGTAGAGGAAGCATTGAACCATAATAAAAAACGATAAAATTATCTGTTTTTTTAGTTCCATTAGGAGAAGGAATTTGTGCTGACGAACCTAAATATACGGCTTCGATTGTATCAGGGGGAACATTAAAAGCATCGATATAATGTTCTCTATGGGATACTGTGTCCGTAATTATTTTTTTTGTAAGACGGAGACAGAGCCATTCATAGCAATAAATGATAGCTGCTAAAATTTGAACCAAAAAGGAAGGTAAGCCCCATTTATTGTCATATCGCATAGCTTGATAAAAAGGAACAAAAGAATCAAAAACTAAAGGTTTAAAAAGCGTAATCAATCGGACAGGAAATAATAGATCATTCCCTCTGAACCCAAGAATATAGACATCTATATTATGTTTCCAACGTATTTTGATGAGCTGAATCAATACTTCTACAAATCGGTAGAATGTCTTAGATTGGTTTAATGCAAAAAAAGCTTCAATATGCTCGCTTTCTTTCAAAGCTTCAATAAATTGTAAGCGACGAGGGTAGTTTAATTGATGATAGCAAGAGATATAACAAACTCGTTTTTTCATTCACCCGTTCGCTTTGACTTTAAATCTTTTAATACGTATTCAATTAAAATCCGATTTTTAGCTAATAAATCACCAATGATTCCTAAGGCAAAAAAGTTGGTACTGATTGTAATGAAAATAGCACCAAAAATAAGTGACTGTACTTTACCCTGTCCAGCATTAATGAAAAAATAATCATAGAGAAATCGAATCATTGGAATGCATCCGATAATAAAGAAAATGCTACCAAGCCATAAAAATACCCGAAGCGGCTTATACATGGAGTATACGCGGATAATATCAATACCAGATTTTCGAATGTGTTGCCAGATGTTTTTGAATAATCTAGAAGGACGAGTAGGTGGATTAGTTTCTATGTCAACACTAACTGCTTTTAAACGCTTTTGAGAGGCCTGAATCGTCGTATCTAATA
>JAHDDQ010000012.1:0-32681 GCA_020629275.1 Tenacibaculum sp.
GCGAGCCTTTTTTATATAATAACATGAATATTATATTATTTTTTTATAATTTTCTTCTCCAAAATAACACCCCCTGAATCGCTATAAAGCTTAACGATATAAAATCCTTTTGGTATTTCAGAAATATCTATAGAATTAAAACCTTTAACTTCTACTTCTTTTAAAACAACTCCTGAAGAATTAAATAATCGAACCTTTGAAACTTTTTCTACATCAGAAAAATTAAGTCTATTAACTACTGGGTTAGGAAATAGTTTAATTTCTTCTTTTAAAAGACTTCTTGAAACATTATTTGCACTACCATACGTTAAACTCAATTTTGCTGATGATACAGTTCCATTTTCTTTTGAAGCAAACGCAAAATCATTTCCTCCATCTAAACTAAGTATTAAACTTAACTTATCGGTATTCAATTCTTTAGTATCTAGAGGAATTGTTATAACTTTCGTTAATCCATAAGAAGTATTTATTTGTCCTAATAAACTATTATTAGCAGGTTTATTCCCATTTGAAAGCGTTGTCTCAGTCCAATTGGTATTAGTTCCTTTATGTACTGATAATGCTCCACTACCTGAATCTGAATATACTGTGAAAGAAAGTGACGCTTGTTTAATATTTCCTGAAATTGAAGACAAATCAAATGATAAATATCCTACTCTTTTACCACTTTCTATTCGAATCTCATCAGAATTAAAATTAGTATTTCCCTGTAGGTATGCATCATCAACTGGAGATAAAGACACTTCTTGGTCTATAATTTGTTCTGCTGTAGTAGCTACACGGTCAAGATTGAATAAAAAACCATTACCTCCTGTATAAAGTAATTTTAGTTTTGACACACCCGAAGTTAACCTTATTTTCGTGGTGTATTTTTTATATTGATGCCATTCTCCGTTAACTGGTATAGTTACAGCACCTAGAGAAATTCCGTTTTCAAGAATTTCAACTTCTCCTCCAATTCCTGCACTTGACGCATAGATATCAAATGAATACTCTCCAGTATTACTAACTGAAGCAGTATACTCAGTATAATCCCCGTTCTTAATAAAACCTAAATTTTGTCCTGTAGAATTTGGTGTATTTTCAATTTTCACACTTCCAAACTTATTGATATAGTTTTCAGCTTGAAAATTTCCAGGTATAACTATTGAAGTGGCAGCTCCAGTTACAGTAATATTTATTGGATCTGAAGTAGTAACACCACCTGTATTATCAGTTGCCTTAGCAGTTAAATCATAGTTACCAGGCTTACTTAGACTAGCGGTAGTATTAAAAGGAGCTGTATCTTTTGTTGCTATTAACACTCCATTGGCAAAAAACTCAACTCTAGCGATACTACCATCTTCGTCTGTTGCGTTTGCGGTTATTTTAATTTCATTATTTGCAACGTATGTGCTTCCGTTAGATGGAGAAGTAATGGTAACTCTAGGTAATTTATTATCATTACAATCTACTAAAACCTCTTCAGGACCTACACCTACAGGTTTAGTATATGTTTTTGATAACACAAACTTATCCATTTCAAACCCATCTTCTCTCATTGAAAAAGAAATCGTATGAACTCCAGCAGAAGGAACATTTATAAATATTTTCTGTGCCTCTCCACAATGATTTGCTGCTGTACGTTGTTTACTTTCCCAGGTCCATTTATTTTTACCCGTGCACCATTGCATCTTTTGCCCTGAACTTGGCCAAGTTCCATCAATTCCTACATGAACTCCATTATCTTCAGATCCTGTAGAGTGTGCTCTTACCCATACAAAATACTTTCCTGCAGCGCTAAACTTCACTTTATAATTTATAATGGCAACTTTACCTGGTGCATCTGAAAAACTTTCTCCTACTTTTAACGGATCGCCATGAGTAACCCTAGTATCAGGTAAAATTTCTATATATCCTGTTTTACTTGCTCCTGCACTATGAATAGGATCTGGATCAGGACTAGGTAAATTTGTAGCATCACTTTTATACCATTGTCTCTTTCCTGTTTCAGACTGACTAACAAAATGTTCTGCTTCAACAGCAGCAACTCCATTTACTTCAAGAGCTACACAATCTCCATCACCAGAACCATCTCCGTTTGTGTCTTTTTTAGTAATTAAAGCAACCCAATCATTATTATCAGGTGCTACTAAGTTTGACCCTAAAGAGTTTTTTGCTGTTAAGTTTCCTCCAGATCTTGGGTTAAACCATTGAACGTTATAATTATTATTTCCTGTTGGCAGATTTAATGCTGTTGAACCTCCATTTGGTCTGTATACAGCATATATTTTTGATGCTTTTGCAAAAACAAAATCACCTCCATCTTTTGTTACACCATCAGAACTAATCATGTCTACTAAATCGGATTGCAAGTATTGATTAAAGAAGTTTAATGCATAACTTCCTTCCTTATATTTCCTTCCTCTTTTTCTATGATCGTTACCATTTATATCTCCATCGTCATTTAAATAACCACTGTAGTACTCTACACCCGCACCTCCAGCAAGTAATGTACCCCATAGTACTTTTTTTCTAACATCTTTATCAGAAACTCTTATTCCTTGTGAAGCAGAACCTTGTTCATCATTTGCTACAACCCATTTTTTACCTGCATCTCTCGACTTCTTTAACCATTCTTTTACGTCATTATGTATTGAATTTTGGTTTGATTGCAAAGAAGCTCCTGTAAGGTCTGATTTGTTTCCTAGAAGTGGTGTATACCTTTCCTCTTTTTGACCAGGATATGTATGAATTACTATATTGTGATTATATGCGTCTAATCCTTTAATATATGTAGCTGTAGATTTTACTACATTATTTGGCAATGTAGTTTCTTCAGTAAGATTCCAGTTTAAAGCTAAATGATGTGCAAAACGAGCTATAAGCTCTCGGTAGTATAACTTTCTTTGTTTCCCGAAAGTATCTCCATCCATTTTATTGTCATTTTCTGTTTCCATGGTTTTAAAGTGAAGGTAGATTCCTTTTTTATCAGCATACTCCATTACTTTTTCCCACTGGTCTAGTTTAGAAACATCAAAACGATCTTTATGCACTTTATTCCACTGTTGTGCTCTACTTGTATTTCCATACTCTTGTTCTGTCACTTTTAAAACATGAGGAAAAACTGCTCCACAATCTCCACTCGTATTCCATGTTAAAAAAGACATGACGTTTGCTCCTTGTTTGTGAAGGTAGTTTACCATTCCTAAGATTTCAGTCCCCTTACCATTAGCCCAAGTATAAGAGCTTGCATCGCTAGCTACATAATCTTGTTGATGTGGTTGCCAAGTTTTACTGCCTATTTTATTTAAGTTATTCTTGTAGCTAGGTGTAGCATCAAAATCAACGTAATTAAAAGCATTCTCTGGAGAATCTGCACCCGCTTTAACAAACCATTTTCCGTTAGGGTTTTGTGGATTTGTTCCTGTGTGCTTTAAATAATGCTCTCCAACATACTGAAGTCTTCCTAAGTTTTTATTTCGGAAGTCAGGACCTGTTTTATCTGATTCAGAAACGGAAAAAGTATCACTATTTCCATCCATAAAACCAGCACTAATTCCGCCTCCATTAATAGCTACATCTGAGCCTTTTTTAAAGGTTGCTTTCCACGTCCAGGTACCCGTTTGATCTGGCACAAAATTAACACGCCATTTATTACCAGACGAACAACTGTTATTTGCTGCATTACCACAAGCTGCAAAAAAGCCAGGTATGGTATATTTTCTATTACTCGAATTATGAGTAAAAGTTACATCTAACCTATAATCTGAAAACGGATTAGGACTAGCCGTTTCAGAAGTATTAGGTCCGTTAAAAGTTAAACTAACTTTGTGCCATCTTTTCAATTCTCCTGTAGTTGTTTGAGAAAAAATTGTAGCACTGAAAAATAAAAAAAACAATACGTTTTTTAAATCAGTAAATTTCATGATTTTTAATTTTTAGATATTAAGTATGATTGATTGTTGTTAACCTATTAGTAAGCAATAGGGAAGTCATAAAAACCTACATGTATGTACAGCATAACAAAGTGATAACTTTTTAAACATTGAGAATGCTTAAAAGCCATAAAGGAATCTAATTTAATTGGTTTAGTTTTTTAGATTTTTATTTAATGTAAGAAGCTGTTCATACGGTTGTGATTTTTTTAGGGGATCGTTGTCTATCAGCTGATTATCATAAATTTAACGTTTTATTCGTTTTTGTAATTACGAAAAATCATCAAATTCAGATATAAAAACTCATTTAATGAAACATAGCAAAAAGAGCATTTATGCAAACCAAATACTCTTTTCTTATTGTGCTTTATTTTTTTATCAATTTATATGGGGGGTTATTGTTCACTTTAATTAAATATATTCCTTGAGATAAATCAGAAATATTTATTTCTTCTTTTTCTCTATTAGATTTTAATGCTTTTACTTTTTTCCCTTGAAGATCATATATACTTATCTCTTCTCCTTTTTTTAAACCCAAAATAACAATCTTTTCTTTTGAAGGATTAGGGAAAAACAGTAGTTTCTCTACTCCTTTTAAAGATGATTTAAAATTATTTTCAACGATGCCTTTATTATTTGTAATAGAAGCTTCTGTTATCATCCATTTTTGATGGTCATTACCTGTTTTATAATTCCAAATTTGAACATTTGCGTCGATCGCTCCATTAAACACATCTAATCCTAAATTTTTACAATGCAATGGCTTTAATCCATAAACTCCATTTCCATTTTCAACTATCTTCCACTTTTGATGATTATCGGATGCTGATTTCCATGTAGTAACATTAGCTCCATTAACACATTTTCTATTTGAAACTTCTAAAAACCTTTTGGTTCCTAGATTTTTTATAGTGTACGTATTGTTTCCTAAGTGTTTAAAAAGCCATTTCTGATCATCAAAACCTGCTGGATTATGCATTCTTGCGCTATGTGACTCTAAAGCTCTTGCTAATAAACGTTGCTTATTTAAACCTGAAGTAATAAAATAAGTTCCATTAGAAACTAATTGCTTAAACGGAGTAACTATAGTAACATTATTTACTTCATCATTATCTATAGCTTCTCTCCATGTGGTTTTTAAAGATCTAATATGAGATCTAAAACTATATCCGTTTCCTGTTTTTAAAACTGCAGGAAGTTTAATTGTTACTAATTTTGAACTTTTCCCTTTGGCTACTTTCTCTAACGCGGAAGCTATCCACTTATTATCTTTATAAATACCTACTACAATTTCTCTTTCAGCACTTGCTGTGTAATTGACATTAAAAGAATATTCTTTTTTTTGATAAATCGTTTTAGGTGTATCTTCAAAAGAAATTTTGTCACTTAACAAATTTGTATTGTCTACTAACTCATAGGTATGAACCCAATCAACTTTCATTGTATTAATACTATTGTTATTCAGCTGTTTTCTTTTAGCAAGACCTCCTAAAAAATTAGCATCTTCCGTCCATAAATCCCAAATAAGGTGTTGCTCTCTTGTAAAATCTTGAACACTTACAACCTTTCCTGCTGGATGGCCATCAAGATAAAACTGAACTGTATTTTTATCTATCCACCAAGCTCCAACAGTATGATAATCTTCATTCCACCGGACTCCTTTCAAAGGGTTATTGTTAGGTAGATTTCTGTTATCAAAGTTTCCTTTATTCCTTTCGGTCTTCCCATTTTTAGCAATGAAGTATTGAGAATTCATTTGCCAAGGAAAGTCAGGCTGACAATCACAAGAAGGTCTAGAGTTATTTTCCACAATATCAATTTCATCACGATTATTAATATCTCCATTATTCAACCAAAAAGTATTGTATGCAGAAATATGAGCGGTAATCATCTTACATTCTGTATACATAGGAAACTTTATCTTAGCTCTAGACTGTACTCTTGATGTTTCAAACCATCTTCCATTATCTCCTTTTGTTGCATCATTTGTTGCTTTTATCCAAAGATACCCGTTTGATACACCTGAGTTCTCAGCCTTCATATTTACTGGTTTTCCATAATTCCACAATGGCTTAAACCATTTCTTCTCATCAAAATCATTGTTAAATTCATCCGATAATGTTTCTATCTTTTTCCATTTTTTCCCCAAAGGAGCAATGGGTTGAGTTATTGCTTTATTACATAAAAGTAATAACACTACTACTAGTATTAAATTTGTTTTCATTTTCTACTTAATTAAGAATACTGTAATTAAACTTATAGCTACTTATTGTAGCTATAACAAATAGAATGCATACAACTATAACCTCAACACTACTCTTTAAAAGCGTTGAGGTTAAATAATTATATATCAATTTTTAATAAACTTGTATATTGAGTTATTATTTATTTGTATTAAATACATTCCTTTAGAAAGGTTATCTATAGCAATTCCTTCTTTTACATCAGTGGTCTTTATTCTTTTTAGCTCTTGGCCTTGAAGATTATATATAGAGATTTGATCTCCTATTTTTAGTTTCGATACAAATAATACGTCTTTAGATGGATTAGGGAAGAACGATACCCTTTCTTCATTCTTCACTAAGGATTTAAAGTTATTTGTAACACTACTTTTTTTATTAACAGTAACTATTTCTGTTATTTTCCATTTTTGATGATCATTACCTGTTTTATAATTCCAAATTTGAACATTTGCGTCGATCGCTCCATCAGATACATCTAATCCTAAATTTTTACAATGCAATGGCTTTAATCCATAAACCCCATTTCCATTTTCAACTATCTTCCACTTTTGATGACTATCGGATGCTGATTTCCATGTAGTAACATTAGCTCCATTAACACATTTTTTATTTGAAACTTCTAAAAATCTTTTGGTCCCTTTATTATTAATAGTGTATGTATTATTACCAAGATGTTTAAAAATCCATTTTTGATCGTCAAAACTTGCTGGATTATGCATTCTAGCACTATGAGACTCTAAAGCTCTTGCTAATAAACGTTGCTTATTTAAACCTGAAGTAATAAAATAAGTTCCATTAGAAACTAATTGCTTAAACGGAGTAACTATAGTAACATTATTTACTTCATCATTATCTATAGCTTCTCTCCATGTAGTGTTTAAAGGTCTAATATGTAACTTATAATTATATCCGTTTCCTACCACTGGAAGTTCAGGTAATTCAACATTTACAGTCTTTAAACCACTACCCTTAGTCACTTTTTCAACTTTAGAAGCTACGAATTTATTATCTTTATAAAAGCCTACTACAATTTCTCTATCTGTTGAAGCTTTATAATTTACATTAAAAGTATACTTCTTATTTTGTGTAAGGCTTACTGGTTTAGTATTAAAGGAAACTTCATCTGTAAAAGTAGACACATCTTTTAATTCGTAAACTCTAACCCAATCAACTAGCATTGTGTTTTTTGTAGGGTCATTAAGGTTTTTCACTTTAGGTAAACCTATACTAGGTATTCCTGCCTGAGCAAAAGGGAAAACCTCTGTGTCGAAAATCATCTTTAACTTTTCGTCGAAAGGTACACGAGGCTTTATTTTCATCACCTCTTTTCCGTCGTAATAAAATATTAATTCGTTCTTATTTTTCCACCAAAGTCCATAAGTATGAAAATCATCACGTCCCCTTGTAGGCATAGTCCAACTAGCTTTCTTGTTGTCTAATCCTTTATGTTTACCATAATAATGAGTATTTGCTCCGTACTTAAATGGCAAATCTTTCTGTCTTTTTTCTATGGATGGATTTCCAATATGTTCAATAACATCTATTTCAGAGAATTTACCTACTCTAAACCAAAAAGAAGAAGTCATAGATAATGATGAAGCTTTAAAATTAGCTTCATAATAATATCCTGGTTTAGCATCCCAACCTTTAGAAACACATGCTGCTGAATTTACCCACACATCTTTTAGAGGGTTATTAACTGTTGAAGGGTGTTTTTTTAAAGTAGATTTTAGTTTAAGATAACCATCTTCTACATAAGCATTTCCTTTTTTAAACGCACTGGGCTGTCTTCCAACCCACTGAGGATGGTAATCATCCCATTTTTTTTCGTCTAATGATTCTTGTTCAAATTCATCAGAAAGAATTTCTACTCTTTCCCATTTTTTATTGGAAGGAGCTGGAGGGGTTTGAGTAAATACACTTGTATACAAGAGTACGCAAAAAATAATTAAATAATTAGGGGTACCTTTTTTCATTAGATAAGAATATTTTTAAATTTGATTTAAATGATATAATTGCTCTTTGATGTGCTTTTTAAATTATATGTAGTTAACATAATACAATCGAAGACCACGATTAAATTATAATTTGATTTCGAAACAAAATTCTTACTTATTAGGAAAATTATAGCTGAAAAAAGGGACTACAAAAAGTATATCTAAAGGTGACAAAAAGTAACAAAAGAGTCCTAAATCATATTATATAGTATTTAACATAAACATACTATTCTACGATATTGCCTTGTAACCCACGTCTTATCAAATTTTCTTAAAAAATCATACAACCAAATATTACAAACTACAATTTATTATCATTTGTCGCATGTACAATAACTTGTTTAACTAAGCAGTTATTACTCAAACAAAAACCAACTATTAAAAGTAACCTTATTATGACCCCCTCAAATAAATCGTTTACTTATAAAAGTTTATTTCTATACCTAATAGTAATATTTACTGTTTTATTAGATTTTAAACCTTTAAAAGTTCCCCAAAAAAAACAATTAAAAAGTATCATTCCTAACACAATATTTTTCTCCCCTGGTAACTATTATGAAAACATCTCTAAAGTTTTTAAGATTGTAAAAGGTTTTACAGTAAAAAAAAGAGTAGCACTTCTTAAATTTTATTACAATACCAAGCTAACAAGCAAAAACCTAAAAGTGTACAGTCTGATTTCTTTTTTACTTTTAACAGAGACTATTAAACCTAAATACAATTATTATTCAACCACTAACATAAGAAAGAGCGTCTCTCTGTTTACATGGGCATACTATATAATAACAAGTATCCTTTTCACTTATTTACTCTTCTACTTTTTTAGGATAAAATCAAAACACCAATTAGAAAAAAAATTAATTGAAGACAGAAAAAAAATAATAGAAAAAAAACTATTTAATGTTAAAAAAAATCTAGAATTAAAAAATAAAAAGCTTGCGACCTCTGCTTTACAAGCTATAGAAAATGAAGAATTAAAAAAACAATTTGTTAAACAATTACAAACAGAGATACCTTGTAAATACCATTCTAAATTAGAAAAACTCACCTTATCCTTTCAAAAGAATTCAAAAAATAACTGGAATGAATTTAAAACTCATTTTGAACAAATTAATAGTGATTTCTTGGATAATTTAAAAACAGACTACCCTACATTAAGTCCTTCTGAATTGAAATTGTGTTCTTTTTTAAAACTTAATTTAAGGACTAAGGATATTGCTATTTTAATGGGGATTTCTTACGACAGCGTAAAAATGGGAAGATATAGAATTCGTAAAAAATTAAATATTTCTAGAGATGTTAACTTAGTAACATTTATTTCTAAATTTTAAACTCACTAATAAAAAAGACTTATTATGAAATTAATTTCATAATAAGTCTTTTTTTAAGATTATGCATGCTTACCTTTATTCCAACCGTGCTTTCCTAAGTACTGTTCTCCGCTTTCTACAGCGCCTTCTTCAATATTTGTACCCATAGAGTCGTTCCATCTATTCAGATACCCAAATAAAGAAATTACTCCTAACATTTCTACAATTTCTCCTTCGTCCCAATATTTGTACAATTCTTTTTTAATAGTGTCGTCTACATTATTCGGCACCATAGAAGCAGCTAGAGAAAAGTCTAGTGCAGCTCTTTCTGCATCGGAAAATGCTTCATGTGTTTTATATTCCCAAATATTATCTAATTTTTCTTGCTCTGCTCCATAACGTTCAGCTGCTCTAATAGCATGTGCTTGGCAATAACGACAACCTGTAGCGTTACTACTTACCCAAGCGATCATCCTTTTTAATGCTGATGTTACTCTACCTTGGTTAGCCATCACAGCTTTATTTAAATTAATGAAGGCTTTTGAAATATCCGGCCTACGTTGCATTGTTAATATAGAGTTTGGGCAAAAGCCTAATGTTTCATTATAAAAATCCGACATCTTTTTTGTTTCCTCGTCATGATTTGGATCTAGTGGAGTTACTAATGGCATAATTTCAATTTTTATTTAAGTAAATTTGTAAAGACCTACAATAAACAAAAAAAATCTTATATGGCGTCACATACTGTTACTACAAAATGGAAGAAAAATTTACTTTTCAAAAGTGATAATCCTAATGGAGCTACGGTTCTCATGGATACTTCAAACGAAAATGGAGGAAATGAAGTTGGAGCTTCACCAAAGGCTCTAATGTTGTCTTCTTTAGCTGGCTGTTCTGGATTAGATGTTGTTATGATTTTGGATAAAATGAAATATACGTCTTACGATCTAGACATTAAAATTACAGCCAACCTAACTAACGAACACCCTAAGTTCTATGATAAGGTACATGTATCTTATATTTTTTATGGTGAAAATTTAAATGAAGATAAAATCAACAAGGCAGTTGCTTTATCCGTAGAAAAATATTGCGGCGTTATGGAAATGTTTAGACAATTTGCTGAAGTTACTACGAATACTGTATTTCATAATAAATAAATATGCATGCGTTGGACCTTTAAACCAAAACCAAACGAAGACATTACAAAAAAACTTGCTGCTGAACTTTCTGTAAATAAAAAACTTGCTACTGTATTGGTGCAAAGGGGAATTACTAGTTTTCAAGAGGCTAAAGATTTCTTTCGTCCTGAACTTGAGAAATTACATGATCCTTACCTAATGAAAGACATGGATGTTGCAGTTTCTCGAATTGAAAAGGCGATTAAAAACAATGAAAATATTCTTGTTTATGGGGATTATGATGTTGATGGTACTACATCAGTCTCTTTAGTATATTCTTTTTTAAAAACGTATTATGATAATTTGGCAACATACATTCCCGATAGATACAATGAAGGTTATGGTATTTCATATCAAGGAATAGATTTCGCAGACGATAATGATTTTAGCCTAATAATAGCGTTAGACTGTGGTATAAAAGCAATTGATAAAGTGAAGTACGCTTCCACTAAAGGAATAGATTTTATTATTTGTGATCATCATAAACCTGGAGATACTATTCCTAATGCAATTGCCGTTCTAAACCCAAAGCGAACGGACTGCAATTATCCTTACAAAGAATTATGTGGTTGTGGTGTTGGCTTTAAATTGATACAAGCATTAGGTGATAACCGTAATTTAACTATTAATGATACTATTCCTTATCTAGATTTAGTAGCTACTGCCATAGCTGCTGATATAGTTCCAATGACTGGGGAAAACAGAATTCTTGCTTATCATGGATTGAAAGTGATAAATAATGTACCCAGAAATGGTATTAAAGCATTAATCCATCAACTTGATAAAGAAGAATTAACAATTACAGATGTTGTTTTTATTATTGCTCCAAGAATTAATGCCGCTGGAAGGATTAAGCACGGAAATTTTGCTGTAGAATTACTTACAGAAATGGATTTTGAATCTGCTAAAGGAGTAGCATCTTCAATTGAAAAATTAAATTCTGAAAGAAAAGAATTAGATCAACATATTACAAAATCTGCGCTATATCAAATAGAAGATAATAATGAAACTGATACCTTTTCTACTGTAGTTTATAACGAAAACTGGCACAAAGGAGTTATTGGTATTGTTGCTTCTCGCTTAATTGAAACATACTACAGACCTACCATTGTATTTACCAAAAGTGGTGAAAAATTAGCCGCTTCTGCCCGTTCCGTAAAAGGCTTTGATGTTTATAACGCAATTGAAGAATGTAGCGAGTTTATTGAACAGTTTGGAGGACATAAATATGCAGCTGGATTAACAATTTTACCTGAAAACTACACAAACTTCAAACTTAAATTTGAGGAAGTTGTAAAAAGAACAATAGATAAAGAACTCTTAATTCCAGAAGTAGTTATTGATACGGAAATAGAACTTGAAGATATTACACCTAAATTCTTTAGGATTCTAAAACAAATGGCTCCTTTTGGTCCACAAAATATGAATCCTATTTTTAAATCCTCTTCTTTAAGAGATACAGGCTACGGAAAACAAGTAGGGGCAGATAAATCACATTTAAAAATTACTGTAAGTAGTAATACATGTGTTTATAAATTTAATGCCATTGGTTTTGGTTTAGGTGATAAAATAAGTGCTATTCAAAATGAATTTGATATGACTTATCAACTTGCCGAGAATGTTTGGAATGGAAAAACTTCAATTCAATTGATGATAAAAGATATTTTATAACTATTTAGATTTAATCTAAATAGTTATATTTGTTTCATTAATTATGAAAGATGAGTGAAATAATACAGATTTATTCGAACGATATAGGAATCTCTTTTCAATGGAAAGAAAGTAGTTCTAATCTTACTCAGATTATATTTAGAGATACTGGGTTTCATTTAACCTCTAATGAAATAAAATTATTTCTTGGAAAAATTAACAATGCAAAAAATCTGAATACATGCTCCAATTGTGAGTTAAATAAAAAATGTAGATCTATTTTATTAGAAACACCAAGCCACAGAGTAAGTCTTGCTGTATCTTCAGAGGAATTAAATCTTATAGAAGACTTACTAGAAGGAACGCTATTTCAACTCAATTTAAGCATCTACTTAAATCGTATATGTAAAAATTAAAAAGACTCCATGTGGAGTCTTTTTATTATTTTTTCTCTTTAACTAGGTATATATATACTGGATAATGATCGCTATATCCTCCTGTATACTGTCCATTAGAAAAACTTCTGAAAGGATAACCTTTATATCGTCCTTTTTTCTGTGTTAAAAATCGCTTATTGAAAACACCAGATTTAAACATTTTATAGTCATTAAAATCCTTATCATCTTTTTTATGTAATAACGATGAGGTAAACATAATCTGATCAAACAAGTTTATATTATCTCTGTACCCCAAAGTATTTATACCTTTACTAAACATTTTCTCGTAAGGGTTGTAAATATCTCCTTCTTTAACATGCTTCTTTTTTGCTTTTGTTTTTAATACATTTTTAAAGCTAGAGTTTGTTGGATCATCATTAAAATCACCCATAATGATAATTTTTGCATCTTTATCGTTCTCTCTAATTTTCTCTATAATCTGCTTCACTTTATAAGCTGCTTTTTCACGTAATGGCCTACTCTTAGCCTCTCCCCCTCTTCTAGATGGCCAGTGGTTTACGATAACATGAATAAGCTCGTCATCTAAATAACCAGAAACTAATAAAATATCTCTTGTATATATTTTTCTATTTTTTGAATAAATATTTGGATTGAAGTTTTCATAATGTATAGGCTTAAAATAACGCTGTTGGTAGATTAAAGCCACATCTATTCCTCTTTTATCTGGAGAGTCAAAATGTATAATTCCATAATGTTTCTTCTTCAGTTTATCAGATTTAATCAAATCTTCTAGAACTTGTTTGTTCTCAATTTCAGCAACTCCAAGTATAGCAGGACTTGTTTTTGCTTTATCTTGACCAAGCTGATTAATAACGTCTCCTAGTTTACCTATTTTATCCCAATATACTTTAGAGCGATTAGACTTTAACTCCATCATTGGACTAAATTCATCATCTTTAGTTGTATCATTTATGGTGTCAAATAAGTTTTCAAGATTATAAAACCCTATTGTTCTAATCTTATATTTCTTCTGACCAAATGAGCTAAAGACACTCATAATCAAAATCATAAACAAAATAGTTCTTCTCATTATAAAATATTTAAGTTCGCAAAGGTATAAACAAAATCCAAGCCAACTTTATAACAACCACTATATCAGCAATTGTTAATATTAACTTAACATTAACACTTTTTAAAAACCCTAGATTTGCACGCATTTTTTTTTTAGAAAACAAGTATTAAAATCATTAATTTTATGAAACAAATTATTGTAACATTGTTTTGTTGTTTAATGATAACCGTAGGGTTATCTGCTCAAAACATTGTAAAAGGAGTTGTTAAGTATAACAATTCTGAAAAACCGTTACAAGGAGTTTCTATTTTGATTGAAAGCAAGAATATCAGTCAGTTAACAAATACTGATGGATCTTTTATCCTTAACAATCTACCAAATGGAGATCATCTTATAACTATTAAAAAAGAAGGGTATGAAACTCAAAATTACCCAGTAAGTTTATCAGGTAGCCCAATAGACTTAGGTGTTATTTTTATGTATGATGATACATTATCTGAAGATCAAGATTTAAGTGTTATTACGATTACAGATGATGAATTAAATGATGATGCTAGTGCTGCAGATAATATATCTGGTCTACTTCAAGCTTCAAGAGACACATACTTGAGAACTGCTGCTTTTGATTTCGGTGGATCTTTCTACAGAGTAAGAGGTTTAGATTCTGAGAATGGTACTGTTATGGTAAATGGTATTGAAATGAATAAACTCTTCAATGGACGCCCGCAATGGAGTAACTGGGGAGGACTAAACGATGTTACTAGAAATCAAGAATTTAGTAATTTTTTAACTCCTTCTAATTATGGTTTTGGTGGTTTGTTAGGAACTACGTATATAAATACTCGTCCATCAGAGCAGAGACCTGGAGTTCGTGTATCTTACGCTTCTTCAAACAGAAGTTATGTACACAGAGCTATGGGAACTTATGCTACAGGTATGATGCAAGATGGTTGGTCATTTTTAGTATCTGGAAGTAAGCGTGCTGGTAGCGAAGGTTTTGTAGATGGAACTTCATACAATGCTTTTTCTCTTTTCGCTTCTTTAGAAAAAAGAATTAACGATAATCATGCATTAAGTTTCACTTCTATATATGCTCCTAACCGAAGAGGTAAATCTTCTTCCAATACTCAAGAAGTTTTTGATCTTAAAGGAATTCAGTACAATTCATTTTGGGGATATCAAAACGGAGAAATTAGAAACTCAAGAATAAAAGAATTAATAGAGCCTATTTTTATCTTAAATCATTATTGGGATATTAACGAAAACACTTCTTTACAAACCAATATTGGATACCAGTATGGTCAGTTAGGGAATTCTAGATTAGAATTTAATGGTACAAACCTTAATCCAAATAGTGGTTTCCCTGAAGGTGGAGGTGCAAACCCAGATCCAACATACTATCAAAAATTACCTAGTTATGCGTTAAGAAATTTCCCAGATAATCCTGGAATTGCTTTCGGATTACAACAACAGTTTTTAAATGACGGACAATTAAACTGGGATAAATTATATCAAACAAATATCGATAGTAAAAACAGAGGCGAAAATGCTATAAACATCTTGTATGAAGATAGAGTTGATGACCAATTATTTAATGCTAGTACTATTTTTAATAGCGAATTAAATGATAACATCAATCTTACCGCATCTGTAACCTACAAAAACTTACGATCAGAAAATTTCGCAAGTGTTTTAGATCTACTTGGTGGGACTGGCTATTTAGATGTTGACGGGTTTGCAAGTAAACTAAACACAAATCCTTTATCTGTTCAAAATGATGTTTTAAACCCAAATAGAATAGTTACAGAAGGAGATCGTTTCAGATATAACTACAATATATTATCGAATGTAGTTAGCGGATTTGCTCAAGCACAATTTAAATACAATAAAATTGATTTTTATGCTGCTGTAACTGCTACTAAAACAGATTACCAAAGAGAAGGATTATACCAAAACGGAGGTTTTCTATCAAACTCTTTAGGAAAAGGAGATAAAATTAACTTCAATGGTTTTGGAGGTAAAGCCGGTTTCACATATAAATTAACTGGGCGTCATTTATTTGACTTTAATGGAGCTTACTTAACTAAAGCACCAACTATAAGAAATACATTCGCTAACTCTAGAGAAAACCATGCTGTAATACAAGGTACTACCGAAGAAAAGATAATAAGTTTCGATGGTAGTTATATCTTACGTACACCAACTGTGCAAGCCAAATTAACTGGTTACTACACTAAGATGGAAGATGCTAATGAAGTTTCATTCTATTTTGCAGATGGAGTTAGCGTTACAGGAGCTGATAATACTAATTTTTTTATTCAGGAAATTTTACAAGGAGTTGATAAAAAGCATTTTGGTGGAGAATTTGCAATAGAGGTAAAAGCAACACCGACGATTAAAGTAAAAGCAGTTGCTGTAATAGGCCAGTACACTTATGATAATAATCCTAATATTGCTATAGCTTCTGAAAATTTCGTGGGGCTTAGTGATGCTGATGAATTTGGAAGACTTCCTTATGTTAAGAGTTATTTAAAAAATTATAAAGTAGCTAGCGGTCCTCAAAGAGCTTTTTCGTTAGGTTTTGAATATAGAGATCCTGATTATTGGTGGATAAGTGCGACTACGAACTTTTTATCACATGCTTACATCGATGTAAGTCCAATACAAAGAAGTTCAAACTTCTACACGGATTTTGATGGTCAGCCTTTTAACGATTATGATCCTACTGTAGCTAGAGAATTATTACAACAAGAACGATTTAAAGGATACATGGTTGCAAACTTGGTTGGTGGAAAATCATGGAAAATAGATAACAAATATATTAGTGTATTTGCTAGTATTAATAACCTATTCGATAAGACCTATAAAACAGGAGGTTTTGAACAAGGACGTAACGCAAATTACCGTCAACTTCAAAATGATCAATCATTAGACACTCCAGTTTTTGGACCAAGATATTGGTATGGTAGAGGTACAACATACTTCTTGAATGTAAACGTTAGATTTTAAAAAATTATAATATAAAAAATGAAAGCAATTAAATTATTTAGTCTTATCGCTTTTGTCTCAATAGTAAGTGTTTTTACTTCATGTGTTGAAGACAAAGATTTTGAGGTACCAACACCTTCGGCTGTTGAACCTAACTTAAGTGGTTTACAACAAACTACTTTTAAAGCAGTAAAAGAAGCTTACGAACAAGCTGTTGCATCTGGAGATGCCTCAGTAACTTTTGAAAACGACGAGTATATTACAGGGTATGTAGTTTCTAGTGATTTAGCAGGAAACTTTTTTGAAGAGTTAATCATCCAAAATAAAGTTGATGATGCTAATCCTACTGAAGATCCAAGATTAGGATTCAGAATTTCAATAAATGTAACTAGTTTGTACCAATCTTATGACTTTGGTAGAAAAGTATATGTTAAATTAAAAGGGTTAAGTGTTGGTTTAGCTAACGGTGTATTAGTAATAGGAAAAGGTACTGCTGTTGACCAAATACAAGAATATGAATACAAAGACTTTATTTTAAGAAGTACAGAAATTGCTACAATTACGCCTAAAGTAACTAAAATATCAGAGGTAGCCGAAGCAGACGAAAATACGTTTGTACAATTTGAAAATGTACAATTTCATAGAGATCAGCTAGCACTTACTTATGCTGGTGAAGATAGCGATCAATTTAATGGTTTTAGAACTATTGAAAGTTGTGACGACGGATTAACTATTCCTTTAGAATCAAGTACGTTTGCCGATTTTAAGTCTATTAGAGTAAATCAAAATAAAGGAAATATTCAAGGTGTATTCTCTAGAGATTTTAGAGATGATTTCAACGTTTTATTAATAAACACTTTATCTGACGTTATGTTCGATAGTACAGATCGTTGTGATCCTATTGAACTAGATTGTGGTTTAGCTACTGCTGAAGGAACTACTATTTTATTTGAGGCTGATTTTGAAACACAAACACCATCATCGCCAGTATCTGGAAACGGGTGGACAAACTTTATTGAAGCTGGTAGCGAAGGCTGGGAAGCTTATGTTCAATCTGGGGCTAATGCATCACAAGGTGTTTCTGCAAGAATGGGATCTTTCCGCTCTGGAGATCCAAGCAACGTAGCTTGGTTAATTACACCAGAAATAGATTTAGACGCCAACGCTGGAGTTACAATGAGTTTCGAAACTTCAAATAGTTTTGCTGATGGAAGTAATTTAGAATTAGTATTCTCAAACGATTGGGATGGTACTACTGCTGGTATTGCTACTGCAACTTGGGGTATTGTTCCTGCAGCTTATATTACACAAGATACTGATTCTTTCTCTTCTTGGTTTACTTCAGGAATTGTAGATTTATCTTGTGGAAATGGTACAGTACATTTCGCATTTAAATATACAGGAAGTGAAGACAGAGCAAATGACGGTACTTACGAATTAGATAATGTTAAGATTTCTGCTAACTAATAGTAAAATCTCATAATTTTTTAAAACCGAGTTTTTTAACTCGGTTTTTTTGTACACCTTTATCAAAAAAAACAAAAGATGTCTGCAAATAGTAGAATTAGTCGTGCATTTAAAAATGCAAAAAAACTACCTCTAAACTCGCAATCTAAATATGTTTTATTTTCTGATTGTCACAGAGGAGATAATGGCTTTGCTGATGATTTTGCACATAACAGAAAGATATATAATTACGCTATTTCACAATACCTTTTAAATGGTTTCACTTACATAGAGCTAGGTGATGGTGACGAATTATGGGAAAATAAATTTGACACAATTTTTAGAGCTAATAAAGACACCTATCTCTTACTGAAACAATTCCATGATAAAGATAGGCTTCATTTTATTTGGGGTAATCATGATATGGATTACAGAAACCCGAAAAATATTACTAAAAATCTATCTTATTACTATGAATCTTCAACTGGTAAAGAAAAAGAACTTATGCCAAACGCTTCTTTCTCTGAAGCCATACGATTAGAGGATGAAGAAGGTAAATCTATATTTTTACTTCATGGACACCAAGCAGACTGGTTTAACTATCTTTTCTGGCGATTTAGTCGCTTACTCGTAAAAATACTTTGGAAACCATTACAGATACTCGGCATAAAAGACCCTACAAGTCCAGCTCAAAACTTTAAAGAGCTTATAAAAGTTGAACGTCACCTTGAAAAATGGATCCGTAAAAATAAAAATCAAATGCTTGTTACGGGTCACACACACCGTCCAAGGTTTCCTGACACAGATGAATTACCCTATTTTAATGACGGTAGTTGTGTACATCCTAGATGTATAACTGGTCTTGAAATTGAAAACAGTGAAATATCACTTGTGAAATGGTATTTGGTAACTCATGAAAATGGTACCATGCAAATCGTTAAGAATATCTTAGAAGGCCCAGAAAATATATCTTTTTACATCAATTAATTCCATTTCATAACAATTACATAACATACCCAGAAATACAGGTTTATACATTTGCCAAGTTTAACTTATATATTAAGATGGGAGATCCTTATATTTTGATGTTGGTGGCCTTAGCCACTCTTGCGATATTAGATTTAGTTGTGGGTGTGAGTAACGATGCTGTTAATTTTTTAAATTCAGCAATTGGTTCTAAAGCTATACCAATTAAAACAATTATGATCATTGCAAGCGTTGGTGTTTTCTTTGGTGCAGTAACATCTAGCGGTATGATGGAAGTAGCACGTAAAGGAATTTTCAATCCAAATATGTTCATGTTTGAAGAAATCATGTACATATTTATGGCTGTTATGATTACTGATATCTTACTGCTTGACATTTTCAATTCACTTGGAATGCCAACATCTACGACAGTATCTATTGTATTCGAATTGCTTGGAGCTGCTGTAACTATTGCTTTAATAAAAATATCAGCTACAGATCATTCTGTTTCTGAAATTTGGAGTTATATTAATTATGAAACAGCTACCGATATTATTCTAGGTATTGTATTATCCGTTTTGGTTGCTTTCACAGTCGGAGCAATTGTTCAGTATTTTTCCCGTATTATCTATTCTTTTGATTTTGAAAAACGTCCAATCTATATCAATGCATTATTTGGTGGACTTGCAATTACTGCGATAACTTATTTCATAATTATTAAAGGCTTAAAGGGTACTCCTTTTTACAGTAATTTAAAAGGTGTTATTGAAGGTAACACTATTGTAATCATTACGCTCAGTCTTATTTTTTGGTCAGCAACATCTTATTTTCTAATAAAAATTTTCAAACTTAATATCTTAACTGCTGTAGTTGCTGTAGGTACATTTTCTTTAGCTATGGCTTTTGCTGGTAACGATTTAGTGAATTTTATTGGAGTTCCTATTGCTGCTTTAAATTCCTACGATGCTTGGCAAGCTTCTGGCGTAGCAGCTAATGAATTTTCTATGGGGATCTTGGCTAAAAAAGTACCTTCAAATACATTATTACTTTTACTCGCAGGAGCAATAATGGTTGCTACGTTATGGACTTCTAAAAAGGCCCGTGCAGTTATAGAAACAGGTATAAACCTTTCAAGACAAGGAGATGGTCATGAAAAATTCCAACCAAATAATTTATCTAGAATTGTCGTTAGAGCTGCTATGTTTACTAACATAGGTCTTAAATATTTGATTCCTAAACGGTCTCAAGTTTATATTAATTCAAAGTTTGAAAAACCGGTAATTAAATTACCTAAAGATAAAACCTACGAATTACCTGCATTTGATTTAGTAAGAGCTTCTGTTAATTTAGTTATGGCGAGTATTTTAATCTCTATCGCTACTTCAATGAAGCTTCCGTTATCTACAACTTATGTTACATTTATGGTTGCCATGGGTACGTCTTTAGCAGATAGAGCATGGGGAAGAGAAAGCGCAGTATATAGAGTAGCCGGAGTTATAAATGTTATTGGAGGATGGTTTTTAACTGCCATTATCGCATTTACGGCTGCTGGAATTGTGGCTTTTTTAATCAGTTGGCATCAAGTTATGATTCCAATTTTACTACTTGTTGTAATAGCAATGTTAGTAAGAACAACATTACAATATTCAAAAAAATCCAAAGAAGAGAAAAAACAACAATTTGTTGAACGTGCTGAATTAATTTCGATTAATGAAGTTATAGAAGAAAGTTCTGGACATATCGCTAATGTAGCTAGCAGAGTAAATAAGTTATATTCTAATGTGGTTAATGATTTAGCTAATCATGACTTGAATAAACTTAGAAAAACAGAGAAGCATGTTCTTAAACTAAATGATGAGATTGAAAACTTGAAGAACGGTGTGTTCTATTTTATAAAATCTTTAGATGAAACTTCTGTTCAAGCAAGTAGATTTTATATTTTAATCTTAGGTTATTTACAAGATGTGGCTCAGTCTATAAGTTATATTTCAAAGTCAACATTTAATCATGTGAACAATAATCATAAGAACCTTAAGAAATCACAACTTAAAGATTTAAAAAATATCGACATAAAATTATCTTCTTTACTACAAGAAGTTAGTATGGCATTTGAGACTAAAAAATTTGATAACTTATATACTATTCTTGCAGAGAAAAAAGAGTTATTAAACGACGTTTCTAGTTCTATAGAGCGACAAGTTGATAGAATTCGTAACGATGAAACTAGCCCCAAAAACACAACGCTTTATTTTAGTATTTTATTAGAAACTCAGAATTTAATTTCTGGACTTATAAGTTTACTAGAAAATTACAATGAGTTTTACGTAAGCACCAAAACAGCTTCTATGTAAGGTATGTAGTAATAAAAAGTAAAAAAGCTCGAGTCTTAGACTCGAGCTTTTTTATTGATATGATATTGTGTTCTAATTGAATGAATTCAATATTTCACTTAAAAAATGATTAACATCAGCATTTTTAGTTAGCCCTAATCTAACAATTACCATGTCTTGATCTGGTAAAATAAAAACATTTTGTCCTTGATAACCATTAAATGAATACATATTCTTTGGTACATCAGGATATCTATTTCCTGCATTTAACCATATCTGAGCGCCATACCATCCATCAGAACTTGGAGTAGGTGTTGTAGCATATTTTACCCAGTCCTCATCAAAAAGAAACTCTCCATTCCAATTCCCGTTGTGTAAATACAATAAACCAAATTTTGCCCAGTCTCTAGCTGTGGCCCATGCATAAGAAGACCCTATATAATTACCGCTCAAGTCTGTTTCTATTACCATAGAATTCATTCCTATTTTATCAATCAAATCAGTGTACCAAAAGTCTAAATATTCTTGATATGTTTTAAACTGATCTCTTAAGATTTTAGAAAGTAAATTTGTTGTACCTGAGGAATAATTCCAAGTTTCGTTTGGTTTACCTACTAATGACTTTTTTAATTGAGTCGTGGTAACATCTTCTGCTAAGAATAACATTTTTGTTACATCAGATATAGAGTTGTAATCTTCATTCCATTCTAAACCGCTATTCATTTGTAATAAATTATGAATTGTTATGTTTTTACGTTCATCATTTTCCCACTCGCTAAAAATGGAGTTCTTGTGTAAATCTATATTTCCTCTACAATGCAATACACCAAATAAAGTCCCTGTAATACTTTTAGTCATAGACCAACCTAACAAGCGTGATTTCTTATCGAAATCTTTACCGTATTGCTCTGCAATAATTTTATCCTTGTGAATAACTACAACAGCACGTGTTTTGTTTACTTCATCAAACATTGAATTTACGGCGCTATTCAGTCGCTTATAATCTATATTAGCAAATACAGAGTCTTTAGGTTCGCCACTACCATAGGGAAAAGGTGTCTTAAAATCTGCTGACTTACGTTTTGGTACTTTTAGATTTTCTTCTAGTTCTTTTCCTTTAACTGTCAAAACACTTCCTAAACCCTCTCTATACACCGCTTTTCTTGTTAAAAGTCCAAAAGCAGATGAGTAAATTGCTTTTTCATCATCATCCAACTCATCAGAAGCCAAATTTATAGGTGAAAAATTATTATCGGTACTATCAGTAAATGCTAATGTTCTATTAGCTAGAAAAACAGACGATGCAGTACTTTTTGCTGAGTATCCTGCTATGATATTTAATTTAGGGTAGTTGTAAAATACAGCTAGTAACACTATTGCGAAAAACAAT
Source organism: Tenacibaculum sp. (assembly GCA_020629275.1). Lineage (GTDB taxonomy): Bacteria > Bacteroidota > Bacteroidia > Flavobacteriales > Flavobacteriaceae > Polaribacter. Next base: position 22,886 of record JAHDDQ010000012.1, read on the forward strand.
AATAATACCCTCTTAAGTGTTTTCATGTATAGTTTATTTCAACAAATGTAAGAATTTAAATGTTTGATTGTTCGTTTAAAATCATAGCCGTATTTTTGTTATAAATTTAGTTTTGATGTTAGATATTCAGAAAATACGTAACGACTTTCCTATACTTGAAAGAGAAGTAAACGGAAAACCGTTAATTTACTTCGATAACGGAGCCACTTCTCAAACTCCAAAAGTTGTAATTGACGCAATCGTTGATTATTACAGTAATTACAATTCAAATATTCACAGGGGTGTACATGCACTTAGCCAAGAAGCAACTGACAAATATGAAGCAGCACGTATTAAAATTCAAAAACATTTCAATGCTAAACATGCTTATGAAATAATTTTAACTTCAGGCACAACAGAAAGCATTAATATTGTTGCTTCTGGTTTTTCTTCTTTACTAGAAGAAGGAGATGAGGTTATTGTATCTGCATTAGAGCATCATTCAAATATTGTTCCTTGGCAAATGATGTGTGAAAAAGCTGGTGCTATTCTGAAAGTACTACCAATGAAGGAAGATGGTTCCCTCAGAATGGATTTATTTGACGAAATGCTTAACGCTAAAACTAAATTGGTTTTTTGCAATCATGTTTCAAATGCGTTAGGAATCATAAATCCTATTGAATCTATAATCCATAGGGCACATAAATTTGGCGCCTACGTTTTAATAGACGGTGCTCAAGCTTGTCCGCATATAAAACCAGATGTGCAAGAACTAGATGTTGATTTTTACGTTGCATCAGCTCATAAAATGTGTGGCCCTACAGGAGTTGGATTACTCTATGGAAAACAAGAATTATTAGAAATGCTTCCTCCTTATCAAGGTGGAGGAGAAATGATCGAAACTGTTACTTTTGAAAAAACTACATACGCAGGGCTTCCTCATAAATTTGAAGCAGGTACTCCAAATATTTGTGGAGGTATAGCATTTGGTGTAGCTATTGATTATATGAACGCCATTGGTTTTGAGAATATACAAGACCAAGAAATAATACTTCTAGAATATGCTACTCAAAAGCTTCAAAATATAGAAGGCTTGAAAATATATGGAACCGCTAATAAAACTTCAGTAATATCGTTTAATATTGGTGAAATACACCCATATGACATCGGAGCTATCTTAGATAAATTAGGAATCGCTGTAAGAACAGGACACCACTGTGCACAACCAATTATGAATTTCTTTGAAATACCAGGAACAGTTAGAGCTTCTATGGCATTTTATAATACCAAAGAAGAAATAGACATTCTTGTAAATGCTGTAGAAAAAGCTAAAATGATGCTCAGTTAAATTTAAAAATATGAAGAATTTAATATGTCTAACTGTAATTTGCTTATCAATAATTAATTGTTCATCTCAAAAAAAAATAGTGAAATCAGTTATTAAAGAGATAGTATATAAAGCACATACTAGAGGCAGTTCAGAAACTATTATCGTAAATGATTATACTGTTCATTTCAAAACCAATAATTCTTCGAAAACTAATACAATAACAAAGAAAGAAAGGGAAGTATTGGATGAAATAATCTCCTCGATAGCACTAGAGAATATTAAAAATTTAAAAGCGCCTACAAATAAACGACTTTATGATGGTGCATTACATGCTTCGATTGAAATCACAGTAGATAATAAGCACTACAAATCGTCTAGCTTTGATGATGACAGTCCTCCTAATGAGTTGAAAAAACTTATGAATACATTAAAAGAATTAATCAAGTAAATTATTTTCTTCCAAAATCAGCTGGAATTTCACCCCAAACTTTAGTTTCCCATTTTAAAATAGGATTAGTAAACGAGTTATCTTGTAGCCACTTCTCCGCTCGCTTTATTAACATAAATAAATCTTTATTTTCTTCAGTGAAAATAATATTAGTTCTACATTGTTTTTTCTTAACCCAGGACATAGCTATCCTAGAATCTGAGTAAATAGGTAAGTTTTCCATTTTTTTCTGTTTCAAAAGCGCTAATCCATGGACTAACGCTAAAAACTCACCGATGTTATTAGTTCCTTTAGGAAAGGGTCCCTGAATAAAAACTTGTTTTTTAGTATCAGTCAGCACTCCTCTATATTCCAAAATACCTGGATTTCCTGAACATGCAGCGTCAACTGATAAGCTTTTTAAAATTGGAGTGCCATATTTTTCTTTTTCTGCTAGACTTATCTTGGGCTTTTTCGTATCCTTCCCTTTATAATCGTTGTAGCTTTTTTTAATAGCCAATTCGGCCTCATTTTTATCTGCAAACGCTTTATATTCGGCTCCTTCAAAACCTGTTACCTGCTCTTTACATTCCTTCCACGAAGAAAACACGCCTTTTTTCTTTCCTTTCCAAACCACATAATACTTTTTTTTATTGCCCATTACCTTTCAAAATCACCTTTTCTATAACCTCAGGAAAAAACTCATATTCTAATTTCTGCACTTTTTTAGCAATATCATTTACCGTATCCTCGGATTTAATTGCTGTTTCAGCTTGAAAAATAATAGCTCCTTCATCATAATTCTCATTCACAAAATGAATTGTTATTCCTGTTAACGGCTCTTGGTTTTCCTTTATTGCTTCATGAACATGCATTCCGTACATCCCTTTTCCACCATATTTTGGAAGAAGTGCTGGATGTATATTAATAATTCTATTTGGGAAAGCTGTAATAATTTTCATAGGTATACGCCATAGAAAACCCGCTAAAATTATATAATCTGCCTCATTTTTCAGGAAATCAAGTATCTTATTTGTTTTAATAAAGTCCTCCTTATCAAAAACCAAACTATTGATTTTTAAACGATTGCACCTTTCCAACACTTTGGCACGTTCGTTGTTAGTAAGCACATGAGTAACCATGGCTGTTTCTTTAGATTGAAAAAACTCAATAATATTTTCGGCATTACTTCCAGATCCCGAAGCCATAATGACAATTCGTTTCATAACTAGATTACAATTATGTTGTTACTGCAAATAAAAAGAATAATTATTAACAAGTGTGTGGTCTTAACAAAAAGATTTTTTATTTTAGACCTCACATTTTGGGGTAAAAATTAGCATAAAAACGTAAGATTTGTATTTTTGCCTCGATTTTAAATTAAAAATTAGAAAATTATGTCAGACATTGCATCAAGAGTAAAGGCAATTATCGTTGATAAGTTAGGAGTTGACGACAACGAAGTAACTAACGAAGCGAGTTTTACTAACGATTTAGGAGCCGATTCGTTAGACACTGTTGAGTTAATCATGGAATTCGAAAAAGAATTCGATATTCAAATTCCAGACGATCAAGCTGAAAACATTGCTACCGTAGGTCAAGCAATTAGCTATATTGAAGAAGCAAAAAAGTAAGATTATATGCAATTAAAACGAGTTGTAGTAACTGGACTTGGCGCATTAACGCCAATAGGAAATAATATTGAAGAATATTGGACTAACTTAATTAATGGAGTTAGTGGAGCAGCACCTATAACGTATTTTGATGCTGCCAAGTTCAAAACTCGTTTCGCATGCGAGCTCAAAAATTTCGATGTTAAAGATTACATCGACAGAAAAGAGTCTCGTCGAATGGATAGGTTTACACAATATGCTATGATTGCTTCAGATGAAGCTATCAAAGATGCTGATTTAAACCTTGAAAACATTAACAAATACAAAGTAGGCGTTATTTGGGGAGCTGGTATAGGCGGTTTGGAAACTTTTCAAAATGAAGTATTGAATTTTGCTTCTGGAGATGGCACACCAAAATTTAATCCTTTCTTTATCCCAAAAATGATTGCTGATATAGCTCCAGGTCACATTTCCATTAAACATGGATTCATGGGACCAAATTACACAACTGTTTCCGCTTGTGCTTCTTCTGCCAATGCGATTATAGATGCTTTAAATTACATTCGTCTCGGACACTGTGATGTCGTTGTGACTGGTGGTAGTGAAGCAGCTGTAACGATTGCTGGAATGGGAGGATTTAACGCTATGCATGCCTTATCTACAAGAAATAACGATCCTAAGAGTGCATCAAGACCTTTTGATGCTGAACGAGATGGATTTGTTTTAGGTGAAGGTGCAGGTGCTTTAATTCTAGAAGAATACGAACATGCGAAAGCACGTGGCGCAAAAATTTATGCTGAGGTTATTGGAGGAGGTTTATCTTCTGATGCACATCATATGACAGCTCCACACCCTGAAGGTCTTGGTGTTATTGCTGTTATGAAAAACTGTCTGGAGAATTCAGGAATTAAACCTGAAGAAGTTGATCATATAAATACTCATGGTACTTCTACTCCATTAGGAGATGTTGCTGAGCTAAAAGCAATTTCTGAAGTTTTTGGTGAGTATGCCAAAAACATCAATATCAATTCAACAAAGTCTATGACCGGCCATCTACTTGGTGCTGCTGGTGCTATTGAAGCTATTGCGTCTGTATTAGCTATGAAACACGGAATAGTTCCTCCTACAATAAACCACTCAAATGATGATGAAAACATCAACTCAGAATTGAACTTAACATTAAACAAAGCTCAAAAAAGAGAGATTAAGGTGGCTATGAGTAATACTTTTGGATTCGGAGGACACAATGCCTGCGTTGCTTTCAAAAAATTAGACTAAAACAAATATCACTTAATGAATTTTCTTCGCAAAATAGTTAACCCAAAAACTAAAAAAGACGAAGAATTCTATTACGACCTTAAGGTTCTGTTGAACTTTAAACCCGTAAATCTAAATCATTATAAAAAAGCTTTTATTCATCGATCATTAAAAATGACCGATAGTAAAGGTAAACCTATAAATTATGAAAGGTTAGAGTTTTTAGGTGATGCTATTTTAGGCTCTGTGATTGCCTCTTTCTTATATAAAGAAGCTCCAAAAGGTGATGAAGGATACTTAACTCAAATGCGATCTAAAGTTGTTAGTCGAGAAAATTTGAATAAGCTTGGTAAGGAGTTAGACTTGATTCGTTTCGTCAAAAGCAACATAAAAAATAATCAAGTTGGCGATAACATTCATGGAAATATTTTTGAAGCCTTAGTTGGTGCTATATATCTCGATAGAGGATATAATTACTGTCATCAATTTATTTATGATCAAGTTATTGTTCCATATGTAGACCTTGAACGACTGGAAGGTAAAATATCTAGTTATAAAGGATTTATCATCGAATGGTGTCAAAAAACAAAACGTAAATATGCTTTTGAAAGCTATGAAGATACCGGTAAACAATCTCAAAAGCACTTTAGTGTTCGTGTAATCATAGATGGCCAAAAAATTGCAAAAGGAAGATCTACTTCTAAGAAAAAAGCAGAAGAAATGGCTGCTAAAAGGGTTTATTATGCGTTTCAAAAAGAGATAAGCAATTCATAGGAAATCGAAATCGTTTTCGTTAATTTCATTTAATTTTAGTAATACATTCAGTAACTTAGCATAAAAGTAAAATCTATTTTTTATGCAAATTCATGCCATTGCTTTTGATGATTTTTCTTCTGAAGATTACCATTTAATTAGTATTCATACCACATTAGAAGATTATCGCATAGCATATTTGCTAAATTTGTATTTAAAACTTGATTTTAAAAAAGCAAAATTTAGCTTAGATTTTAAAAATCAAAAACATGATGCATCTTATTCAGTATATGATTTCTTAGATGTAAATACTGATAATTATTGGTTTTTAATTTCTAATGTTGATACTGTTGAAATTAATGTAGATCGTTCAGATTCATTATTTAATGAAGCTAAAGCCACTGTACATTTAATTCCCGAAAAAAAGAAAGTTGATTATTTTTTAAAGATGGAAGGTAATTATGAGCTCAGTTATATCAAAAATATTATTGATCAAATAAATAAAATGCCACAGATAATCACTTCATATTTACAAGAAACAAACAACCTAAAATCTAAAGAGTTCTTAATTTTTTAATTTATGCCACACAACAAAAAAACAAAGATTGTTGCAACACTAGGTCCAGCAACAAACACAAAAGAGATACTATTAAAAATGGCTGAGGCTGGAGTTAACGTATTCAGAGTGAATTTTTCACACGCTAAATACGACGTTGTTAAGGAACGTATTCAGCAAATTAGAGAAATAAATGATGAGAAAGGATATAACATAGCTATTTTAGCAGACTTACAAGGACCTAAATTGCGTGTGGGAGAAATGGAAGAAGGAGTTGTAGTTAAAGCTGGTAACCATTTTACATTTACGACTGAAAAATGTGCTGGTACAAAAGATAAAGCTTTCATGACCTACAAAAGGTTCCCTAAAGATGTAAAGGCTGGTGAAAACATCTTAGTTGATGATGGTAAGTTAATGTTTGAAGTTATTTCGACAGATAAAGACAAGGAAGTACTGACTAAAGTAATTGTTGGTGGTCCTTTGAGATCAAAAAAAGGAGTAAACTTACCTAATACAAATATTTCTTTACCTGCTTTGACTGAAAAAGATAAGAAAGATGTTGTTTTTGCTTTAGAGCAAGAAGTTGACTGGGTAGCTTTGTCGTTTGTAAGAAACCCAGAAGATTTAAGAATTTTACGCGATTTAATAAAGCAGAAATCTCGTTACAGAGTACCTGTAATAGCTAAAATAGAAAAACCTGAAGCAGTTGAGAATATAGATGCATTAATTCCATATTGTGATGGTTTAATGGTAGCTCGTGGCGATCTTGGAGTTGAAATTCCAATGCAAGACGTTCCTTTGATCCAAAAAAGCTTGGTTCGAAGAGCTAAAAAAGCAAGAATCCCTGTAATCATAGCAACACAGATGATGGAAACTATGATTGACAATAGTGTTCCTACACGTGCAGAGGTAAATGATGTTGCTAACTCAATTATGGATGGAGCAGATGCAGTAATGCTATCTGGTGAAACATCGGTAGGTAAACACCCTATCAAGGTAATCCAAAAAATGACTGAAATTATTGGAAGTGTTGAATTTTCAGATCTTATTAAAGTTCCTATTCAGCCTCCACATGTTAGAACAAATCGTTTTATAACAAAATCTGTTTGTTACCATGCTGCACTTATGGCAGATGACATAAAAGCATCAGCAATATCAACATTAACAAATAGTGGTTACACGGCATTCCAAATTTCTGCTTGGAGACCGAAATCTCACGTTATAGCGTTTTCTTCAGAAAAAAGAATACTTGGTAAGCTAAATCTTTTATGGGGTGTTAGAGCCTTTTATTATGACCGAGAATTAAATACAGATGCTACTATAAAAGATATTAATGAAATTATTAAAGAAAAAGGCTTCGTTAAGACTGGAGAATTTGTAATCAACTTAAGTTCCATGCCAGTCGATGAAAAAGGAATGGTAAATACTCTTAGAGTATCTCATATAGACTAAACGCAAAAAAACCCTGTAAACACATATTTACAGGGTTAATTTTTATCGAGCATAATGCTTTGTCTTTTTTTTAATCAGCCAAAACAATTGCTTTATTATCTTTCATTTCTAGCGTTCCCGAATTAATCTTAAAAATAAATTTTCCGTCTGCATTTTTAGAAAATTTATCACTAAATTCTTCTTTAATAACAGAGTTTTTAGCTTCAATTTTAACAAGTCCACTAACAAGTAACGACACTATAGGTGCGTGATTACTTAACATTTGAAATTCACCATCTATACTTGGTACTGAAACTGATACTATTTCTGAAGAAAAAACTACAGCTTCTGGTGTTACTATTTCTAAAAACATATTTTTCTATTAATATTGAAAAAATATTGTGAGAAAATTTCCCACAATAATTCTATTACGCTTCTGCTAACATTTTCTCTCCTGCTTCTATTGCATCTTGAATAGAACCTCTTAAGTTGAATGCTGCTTCTGGATATTTATCCAATTCGCCATCCATAATCATGTTGAATCCTTTAATTGTATCTTTAATATCTACTAATACTCCAGGAATTCCCGTAAATTGTTCCGCAACATGGAATGGTTGTGATAAGAAACGTTGAACACGACGTGCTCTATGAACTACAAGCTTATCTTCTTCAGATAATTCTTCCATACCTAATATGGCAATAATATCTTGTAACTCTTTATATCTCTGTAATAATTCTTTTACTTTTTGAGCAGTATTATAATGCTCATCTCCTAATATCTGAGGAGTTAAAATCCTTGAAGTAGAATCCAGAGGATCTACTGCTGGATAAATTCCTAACTCTGCAATTTTACGAGACAATACTGTTGTAGCGTCTAAGTGAGCAAAAGTTGTAGCTGGTGCAGGGTCTGTTAAATCATCTGCAGGTACGTAAACTGCTTGCACAGAAGTAATCGATCCTTTCTTAGTAGAAGTAATACGCTCTTGCATTGCTCCCATCTCAGTAGCTAATGTTGGTTGATAACCTACCGCTGATGGCATACGACCTAATAAAGCTGACACCTCTGAACCTGCTTGAGTAAAACGGAAGATATTATCAACAAAGAAAAGCACATCTTTTCCTTGATCTTCTCCAGCTCCGTCACGGAAATACTCTGCAATTGTTAATCCAGATAATGCAACACGTGCACGTGCTCCAGGTGGCTCGTTCATCTGTCCAAAAACGAAAGTCGCTTTAGAACCTCTCATTTCTGTTTTATCTACTTTAGATAAATCCCATCCTCCTTCTTCCATAGAATGCATAAAGTCATCACCATACTTGATGATACCAGACTCTAACATTTCACGTAATAAATCATTTCCTTCACGAGTTCTTTCACCAACTCCTGCGAATACTGATAAACCTCCGTGTCCTTTCGCTATATTGTTAATTAATTCTTGGATTAGTACTGTTTTTCCAACACCTGCTCCTCCAAATAATCCAATTTTCCCACCTTTTGCATATGGTTCAATTAAATCAATTACCTTAATTCCAGTAAATAAAACCTCAGTAGAAGTCGATAATTCTTCGAATTTTGGCGCTTGACGGTGAATTGGTAAACCGCTTTCACCTTCTTTAGCTAAATTTCCTAAACCATCGATAGCCTCTCCAGTAACGTTAAATAAACGTCCGTAGATATCATTTCCGATAGGCATTTGAATAGGGCTTCCAGTAGCTACTACTTCTTGGCCTCTTTGTAAACCATCTGTAGCATCCATAGAAATCGTACGAACTGTATCTTCACCTATGTGCTGTTGTACTTCTAGAACTAACGTAGTACCATCAGCTTTTTTAATTTCTAACGAATCGTAAATCTTTGGTAATTGACCGTTTTCAGTGTTGAACTCAACATCGATAACTGGCCCAATAATTTGAGAAACTTTACCTTTTATTGTAGACATTACTTTTTGTAATTAAGTTATTGTATTTATTAAGTGCTATTTATCTCACTTTTCAGAGCGCAAAGGTAATTTTTTTATAACAAAATAAAAAAGCTTTCTTAACAATTTTAATAAAAAAAAAAGCCTCGCAAATCGCGAAGCTTTTTTTTTATTTAAGATGTTCTAAAAATTACTTTTTCAAGTTAATTTCTACACGTCTGTTTTGTGCTCTACCAGCTCTAGTCTTGTTAGTAGCGATTGGGTAATCTTCACCAAATCCTACAGAAGATAATCTGTTTGAAGGAACTCCTGCTCTACCTACTAAGTAATCTACAACAGCTTTAGCTCTTCTTTCTGATAATCTTAAGTTAGAAGAAGCTTTACCAGCGCTGTCTGTATGACCTTCTACGTTGAAGTTAGCATCTGGATATTCTTTCATAATCTTAGCGATTAACTCTAATTTACCAGTTACACCTGGTCTGAAAGAAGATCTTCCTGAGTTAAAGTAGATAGCTCTTGCAAACTCATTTA